>JAQWQH010000006.1 GCA_029244805.1 Flavobacteriales bacterium | reverse complement strand
GTAACAGGAGGAGCAGGATTTATCGGTTCACATACCGTTGTAGAGCTCTTTAGCAATGGGGACATTCCTATTATTATTGATGATTTTAGAAATTCCGAACCGTTCATTTTAGAAAGGATCAAAGAAATTACAGGAAATACACCTGTTTTTTATAATCTAGACTGTTTGGACTTAAAGGGTCTCGAAAAGGTTTTTGAAAAAGAAAAGCCAGAGGGTGTTGTCCATTTTGCTGCCTACAAGGCGGTGGGAGAATCTGTACAAAAACCCTTAATGTATTATGAAAACAACATAGGCTCCTTAATGAATTTGTTAAAGCTTGTACCGCTGCATAACGCTAAATATTTTGTTTTCTCTTCATCCTGCACGGTATATGGCGATCCAGAAATAATTCCCGTAACTGAGAGCAGCCCTATCCAAGAAGCCTCTTCTCCTTATGGATATACAAAACAAGTTTGTGAAAAAATGCTTCAGGACTTTTGTAAAGTAAACCAAAACGTTAAGACCGTTTTATTAAGGTATTTTAACCCTATTGGCGCGCATCCATCGGGTTTAATTGGAGAACTCCCTAATGGGGTTCCAAATAATCTAGTACCCTATGTTGCGCAAACAGCTGCTGGCCTGAGAGACCAACTAACAATTAATGGAGGAGATTACAACACTTCTGACGGCACCTGTATTAGAGATTACATTCATGTTTCTGATTTAGCTAATGCCCATGTAAAAGCATTTGCATTTTTGCAAAACGAAACAAGTAACTTGCATGTTTTTAATGTTGGCACTGGAAATGGATCAACAGTTTTAGAAGTGGTAAGCGCTTTTGAGAAGGCTACCAAAACAAAAGTTAATTATACAATTGGACCAAGAAGAGAAGGTGACGTCGTTTCCGTGTTTGCGGACAACAGTAAAATTGCAACCAAACTAAACTGGATGCCGAGATTTTCTCTGGAAGAAGCGCTTTCCCATGCATGGAAATGGCAACAATCGCTGAATGATTAAGAAGAAGTTATTTTAATTAGCCGTATTTTTGCTTTAAGCATGAAAAAATTATTAACCATATTGTTATTATTTAACTCAACCATTTATGCGCAAGGACTGTTTGAGTTTTTTAAACTAACAGCTGATGATGATAATCCAGAAAAGTTTGATAGAATTGTTGTTGATATAAACTATAATAATTGGGTAAAAGCTCCTCCTGGAATTACTCAAAAACTGTATTCTATAGGTGGAAGTTTTTACTGGTATAAAGATATTCCGCTAGGAGACAAAAGCAATTTGGCACTAGCTTATGGAATAGGAGTGGACTATCACAGTGTATACAGCAATGGCGCTGTGCAGTACGATGTAGATGGAGAAGGAAACACCTTCACCAATCTTACGCCTATTTCTTTGCCTTCTGGATATACCATAAATAAAGTATCCTTTAAGTACCTTGAGGCTCCGGTAGAATTACGCTTACGAACCATGAACCGAAGCAGGGAAGAAAGGAGAGGGTTTAACTTTAAACTCTACCTAGGGTTCAAGGCAGGATATTTAATGGGGAGTCACACAAAATATCGAGATAATGAGAACAAAGTGAAAGTATTTCGGATACAAAACACCCTTCCCTATCGATATGGCCCAACTGTTCGAATTGGGTTTAACAAAATTGCATTCAATGCCTTTTACTCTTTGACCTCCGTGTTCGAAAGCGGTAAAGGAGTAGAATTAATTCCGTTTTCGATTGGCTTCTCGTGGATGCGATTCTAAAGCCAAAACCCCTTACTTACCGAGAGATATTCTACAATAAACCCTAGTGCAATTCCAGCTATTATTTGAGGAAATGAATGGGCCTTTAAATGCAGCCTTGCTGAACAAACAATCCCAACCAACAAGATAAGTAGGGCATTGACAATCGTGATTTCCTGTTCATTTTGAATAGGGAAAAGAAGTTCCGAAAACCCTAAAAAAGCTCCTGCAAGACCACTGATGCCAATTGCGTGAATGCTAATTTTCCAGAATAAGGTAATCAATAAACAAAGTCCGGAAAGAATTACACCACCAGTTAAAAACGACATAAAAGAACCCAAAAAATCGAGGTTGTTGACGTGTATTTTTCTTAAGAAATAATAGGTTAATAGATAATAAAAAAGTGTAACAACAAGGACTGGGATACGCTCTTTTCTATCAGGAAGGCTCAAGGAGGTAATTATGTTCGAACGGAACATTACAAACAAGCTACCTATTGGAATAACTACTGCCAATAAAATTTGAACAGATAGAATGTAATTAAATTGAACTGCAGTTTGTTCGCTTCTTATCAAAATTGTTGAGTGATGGTCAATTGTTACGTACAATAAGAAAGCATAAATTGGCAGAAAAAGAGGCTGAAACACTATTGAAACAACCTTTGAAAGTAGGCTCATATAAACTATAGTTCTTTTCTTAATCGAGCCACAGGAATATCCAGTTGCTCTCTATATTTTGCTACAGTTCTTCGAGCAATATTGTACTTTTTCTCTCTTAACAACGTTGCTAACTTTTCGTCTGTAAGAGGTTTTTTCTTATCTTCTACTTCAATAGCGTCTTGCAAAATTCGCTTTACTTCTCTTGTTGAAACCTCTTCTCCGCTTTCCGTTGAAAGTGATTCGCTGAAGAAATATTTAAGCAGATAAGTTCCATAAGGCGTAAACACATGTTTACTATTAGCTACTCGAGAAATCGTCGAAATATCCATTTTCACAACTTCTGCTATATCTTTCAAAATCATTGGCTTAAGTTTTGTCTCGTCGCCGGAAAGAAAAAACTCCTTTTGAAATTCCATAATTGCGTTCATGGTAATTAAAAGTGTCTGTTGTCGCTGTCTAATTGCATCAATAAACCATTTTGCTGAATCAATTTTTTGCCGAATAAAAAGGATCGCTTCTTTATCTTTTTTTGACTTTGAGCTTTCCGCATAGCCCCTTAGCATATCTGCGTATTGCCTGCTGATTTTTAGTTCAGGAGCATTTCTCCGATTCAAAGAAAGTTCCAATACCCCATTATCTTCTCTTATGGTAAAATCTGGTATTATTTGCTGCATTACCTTACTCGTTGCTTTCATCGAGTTGCCAGGCTTAGGGTTTAAGCGAATAATTTCTTCAATTGCTTCTTTCAAATCATCTTCAAGAATATCAAGCTTTTTTATAATCTTTTTGTAGTGCTTTTTGGTAAACTCTTCAAAGCATGTGTCAAGTATTGCCTCAGCCGTTCGTGTTGCAACCGTTCTCTCTTTTCTTTTGATTTGAAGCGACAAACACTCTTGCAAATTTCTCGCTCCAACACCAGCAGGATCAAGTCCTTGAACTATAAGTAGCGCCTGCTCAATTTCTTCTTCTGTGGCAATTATGTTTTGACTGAAGGCCAAATCATCAACAATGTTAATTAGCTCTCTTCTTAAATAGCCAGACTCGTCTAAGTTCCCAATTATTTGCAGCGAAATTGAAAGTTGCTTTTCATCTCTTATTCTTAAACCAACTTGACTTTCCAGTAATTCCTGAAATGAGGCTCCTCCGGATAAAGGAATCGCTTTCTCATCATCGTCAACACTGTGATTGTTTGCAGAGGTCTTGTAGGAAGGAACCTCATCATCCAAATAATCATTAATATCAAATTCATCTCGCGAATCATCTAAATCATCTTGAAAATCGTCTTCAGCATCTTCTTGTAGCTCCTCTTTTTCTTCTACTCCTTCTTCTAGCGCCGGGTTATCCACAATCTCTTGTTTTATTCTTTGTTCCAATTCTACAGTGGGAACTTGCAGCAACTTCATCAATTGAATTTGCTGAGGAGACAGCTTTTGCAGTAGCTTATGTTGTAACGATTGTTTTAATGACATAATAAAAGGAGGGGTCTATTTGTGACTCTATAACAGCAACTAAATTAAACTATTATTGATTTGTAGGCAACAAAAAGAATTAAATAAGTTTAATATTTCGTTAAGTAGGTATTTAAATCATTGAACAACCAAACCGATGACTTTTCCAGAATAGGCTCTAATGATAATAGAAATTTATTTGACCTCAGAGCCCTAAATTAAGGACAACCTCAAAGTTTGATAGGTATTAAAAAAACACTAAAAATAAGTTGATGTAGGATTCAATTTAGAATTCTACATTTTTTGGTGTTCTTGGGAATGGGATTACATCTCTAATGTTTGTCATTCCTGAGACAAACATAACCAATCTTTCAAATCCAAGACCAAAACCGGCATGCGGAGCAGTTCCAAATTTTCGAGTGTCTAAGTACCACCACAATCCCTCTTCCTCAATATTAAAGTCTTTCATTTTTTGCTTTAACTCACTCATCCTCTCTTCTCTTTGTGATCCTCCTATTATCTCTCCAATTCCAGGAAACAAAACGTCCATGGCAGCGACGGTTTTTCCGTCGTCATTGTTGCGCATATAAAACGACTTTATTTCTTTTGGATAATCAAAAATAATAACAGGTTTTTTAAAATGCTTCTCCACTAAAAAACGCTCGTGCTCACTCGCTAAATCAACTCCCCAGCTTACTGGAAATTTGAATTTCTTTTTCTTGTAAGGTTTAGAGTTCTCTAGTATTCTAATTGCCTCCGTATAGCTAATTCTTTCGAAATCGTTAGCAACTACAAACTCCATTCTTTCCATCAACGAAAGTTCGTTTCTCTCTGCTGTTGGCTTTTGAGAATCCTCTTTCTTTTCTCTGTCGTCAAGAAACTCTATATCTTCTTTACAGTTATCGAGAGCGTAACGAATAAGGTACTTTAAAAAGCCTTCACTTAGGTCCATGTCATCTTTCAAGTCTCCAAAAGCAATTTCTGGCTCTATCATCCAAAATTCCGCTAAATGCCGAGAAGTATTTGAGTTTTCTGCGCGAAAAGTTGGGCCAAAAGTATATACTTGACCCAATGCCATGGCTCCCAATTCTGCTTCCAATTGACCGGATACAGTTAGGTTGGATTCTTTTCCAAAAAAGTCCTCAGAGAAATCCACTTCCCCCTGTTCAGTCGTCGGAGGGTTTTGAGGGTCTAGGGTTGTGGCCCTGAACATTTCACCTGCTCCTTCTGCATCTGAAGCCGTTAATATTGGTGAGTGTAAATAGAAAAAACCATTGTCATTAAAATACTTGTGGATAGCATATGCCATTGCATGTCTGATTCTAAAAACAGCTCCAAACGTATTTGTTCTAAAACGTAAATGGGCTTGTTCCCTTAATAACTCTAAACTATGCTTTTTAGGTTGTAAAATTGTTTTTTGAACCGCTTCAGGATCCGCTTCTCCTAAAACTTCTATTTCTATTGCCTCTACTTCAACAGATTGCCCCTTTCCTTGAGATTCAACTAATTTTCCTGTAATAGAAACTGCTGCTCCAATGGTTACTTTCTTTAATAGTGCTTCGTCAAAGCTTTCGAAATCTACAACTATTTGTAAATTGCCTAAACAGGAACCATCATTCAGAGCAATAAATCGCTTACTTCTGAATGCTCTTACCCATCCCTTAACTAATACCTCTTCTCCTGGTTTGCTTGCTAAAGCAGCTTTCACTTTAATTCTAGCCATTATATCTAATTGAATTTATTTTAATCCACAAAAAAACGAACTTTTAATAAAACAATAACCCTAAAATGAGCTAAATATTGATATCCGGTTTTAGCTAAAAGATTGGAAACCCAATTGATTTAGAGGAATATATTGGCCATAAACTAATTACTCGTCAACCTTAAGTGCAATTTACACCCCCTTCGGACCAACGTTATGTGTGGAAGTTAAAGTTGACTTCATGCGGTCTAGCACAATTTATAATGAATTATAAAAAATGAAACTGTAGAAAACAAAAAACCTCAGAAGTATTGCTACTACTGAGGTTTATTTTTGCGCTTCTTCAAGGACTCGAACCTTGGACCCTCTGATTAACAGTCAGATGCTCTAACCAGCTGAGCTAAAGAAGCTTTACTGTTACCCTAATTTGGGGGTGCAATGATAGTAGAAAGTTTATAATTATACAATATAT
>JAQWQH010000255.1 GCA_029244805.1 Flavobacteriales bacterium | reverse complement strand
GATTGCAACCAAATTCCTTGGCTATGAGGTATGTCTTTTGTTGCGCCTCCTGATCCAACACCGGTGCCTGTTGTAGCTCCATCATACCAACCGTAATTTCCAAATTCACCAGAATAAACTAGATAACCGTCAATTATATTTCCCGAATTACTACTATATATTTCATCAAAATCGATACTACAAGGGTATGGATTACCAACTAAATTCCAGCCATCTTGCGTCGCGTTTCCACTTGAATTAAAATCTAAAGGCAAAGTTTCAGCCCCTGTAATTGGTGCTCCTGTCACCGACAGGTTAAAAGTTGCTGCATCCATATACACATAGTGGGCTCTATAATTATTATCTGGCCCAGTTGCATCTGTCATTCCATTGGCTTCATCCCAACCATCGTCTTTATCTGATCCGTGGCTAGGCTCATCATACTCAAAACAATTTACAAAAGGAAAAGTGGGAAAATCAGAGGTAGGAAACCCACTAAATAAGACTCCATTTCCTTGCCAAGTAGCTAAAGTTGTACCTTCAACCGGAGATGTAATAGAAGACCAAGATTGCCCCGTTTTAGCAATTCGCCTTTGAACCGTTAAATTTCCTGAGAAAGTTGCAGTTCCTATATCGTCCATTTGACCCGTACTGGTAGCGTCAGAAATCAAGGTTACCAGACCACCCGAGGTAAAGGTCCCTTGATTTAAATCCAAAATACCGTGAATATTTTGTGCTCCGCTGCTAACTGAAACTCCAATGGCCTTATCTGCGGTTAATTCATACCAATCAGTTGCTCCTGTTATTGTACTAGTTCCAGCTCCATCAAAAATAACATTGTCTCCAGAAAAAAAAGTATAAGTACCAGTGTTGTTCCAGTTGCCTGCTAAATTAATATTAAAACCAGAAGAGGTAAAAGTACCACTATTCGTAAAATCTCCAGAGATATCGAGTGAGCCTGACTGACCATTATACGTTCCAGCGTTAGCAACATCTCCATTAACAACGGTTCCCAAACCTCCATCGTTAAAAACACCACCAACTGAATTTGTTAAATTACCTGTTAGTGTAAGAGCTCCCGAACCCACGCTATTATATGTTCCTTCATTGGTAATTTCTCCAGTAAAGGAGCTGGTATTCCCTCCATCATTAAAAACACCTCCAGCTGAAATAGTTACATTGCCCGTTACATTAGTTGATGATAGTCCCGTTTCTAAAGTTGCCTCTGAGCTATTAGAAACTTGTAAATCAGCATATCGTAAATCAGTGGGTGAATCAAATTCAATTATTTGAGCTGCTCCACCATTATAGTTGAAAGTACTTACACCCGTACTTGAACCCATATCAATAATTCCATCTGAAGTTATAAGCCCGATAATAGCTCCACCTAAGTTAAGCGTATTGCCCGTACCTGTTGTTCCGGCATCCAACAAAATGTCAGTATCTGAAGTATTAGAAACCATAGTTATGTCATTCTCAATCGTTAATGTACCTCCATTCTGAATATTAAATCGCACATTTGCCGTCGATCTTGTGGTAGTCAGGTCTAGTTCTGTGCACGAAACTGTTCCACCATCAATATTGAATGTTTGATCTTTAGGAGTAGGAACCCCTAAAATAATTGGCAGTCCATTTTGACTAGCTGTTACTATTATTGCTCCACCCGTTAAGATAACCCCTGAATTCACCGTTAATGTGGGCTGGGTTGTACCTGCAGCGTTATATTCCAAGCGTCCAAAATCTGCATCAGCAGTAACAGTAATGCTATTACTATTAATTATCAACGTGTCATCCCCGTCCGGACCATCTGGATCAGTACCACCAGGAATCTCATTCCACGTAACCGTGTTCCAATTTCCGTTTCCCCCAGCGATAAAAGTAGATGGAAATCCGTCTGGTGCTTGAGCAAGCATTAAAGAATAACTACCAATAAAAAATAATAACAAACAACACTTCATGATGCAATAAATTAATTTTGTAAGATGTAAATATATTTATATTAACGCAGATTGAGAAAAAATGGTTGCTTGTTTATACAAAGTATAGAATTATTTTTTCCAAACGTTGTAGTTTGATTTCCAAACGATGTGGCTATAATTAAGGAGGGAGAATCATTCTTTCTCTCCGACGAAAAAATAACGTAAATCTATGGTTATATAATTCCCATTTAAGAAAGAGGTAAATTCAGTAAAACTTGTTTTTTGATATTCGTATTTTATTTGCGTTTGTGTAAGCGACGAAAGTGGAGTTACAAGTGAAGCTCCTAAATAAAAATTTCCTTTTTCCTCTGTTTTATATTCAAAGCCAATATTTGCCAAATAGCTCAATCCAATTATTCTTCCTCTCAGAGATAACTGCTCCAATAACAGGTTTTCACCAAAGCTAATAACATGCGAAGGGTAAGCGTTTAAGCCTATACCACTTGAAACGTTCATAAATAAGCTTCTTGATAGTTGAACGTAGACCAAAGCTTGAAGCGGAATTTCATAATTTACAAATCCAAACTCTAATTGGTCATCCAAGGTGTTTATCTTTGATTTGGCTTCTATAGAATAGTTTCTTCTTACATAGTTAATTCCAGTCTCAAATGAAATTAAGTTCGTAATATTATGGCGAATAATCATTCCCATGCTATAGCCAGCCTTCTGTTTGATCTCAATATTTACAATCGAATCACTTAAATTAACCGGGCCTGCATTGAAATAACTTACTGGAACAATTGGCTTAAATTGAAGTCCAAAACTTGTCAATCCTTTTTGAGCAAAACTAAAACTGCTTAATAGAAGTAGGGTTAGGAATGTGATGCTTCTCATAACTGGAGGATGTGCTGTGTTGCTTACAAAAATAAGAAAGATTAATCTTCAAAACTCAAATAGTTACTGACAGCGCTCACTTTGGTCTACAACGGCACAAATTCAGCATTTAAAGGTTATCTCAATTGTCTTTAATTCTTAATTTTTGACCTACGGAAAGTCGTGTTTTTCTGGTTATTTCATTCATTAGACATAGTTTCTCGGTAGTAATTCCATATCTTTTTGCCACTTTAGAAGGGTATTCACCTCTTTTTACCGTGTGAAAATCGGTGCCCGAAGGAAAAGCAATATAGGTATGCTTCATTTTTTTAAGAACGAGTGTGTCTGCATGAACCTCTTTATTTTTAAATGAGACAATATGGGCTGGGTTTATTGGTAGTCCTTTAAATCGGATCTCTAAATGCAAATGTGTTCCGGTAGCGTTCCCTGTTTTCCCGCCATGACCCAATAGCTCACCTGCCTTTACTAATTGTCCCTCCTTTACAGCTGTTTTCGACATGTGTGCATATAGCGTTTCTAGTCCATTTTTGTGTCTGACAACAACCACTTTACCATAATCGGAATACGTTCGTGCCATTCTTATTTTTCCCGGAAACATGCAGTAAATTGAGTCCCAATAATGCAATTCTAGGTCTACTCCATTATGCGCTCTGCCATCTCTCCAACCAAAAGGAGAGGTTACCCATCCAAAATATCGGCGAAGCGTCTTAGCTCCAATTGGATGATGATATTCGTTCTCATTTTCTTTTAGCAACAGCACTTCAATTGAATCGTTTTCAGAAATAGACGACGGATAATCCCAAGCGACTCTATTGTTCCATCGATTATAATAAGTATTCGCTGGATAAAAAGATGTATCGCTATTAACAAACGAATATGTCAGTGGCACCTCTAATTCTTTGGGATGCAAAGCTGTGTAAAGATTTAATGGGTTTATTAAATTATAAGGTATTGAATCCAATAATAACAGCGAATCAGTCATCGCACAAATTGCTGCATGAGACTTATTTTTTAAGGATTTATAAAAGTTAATTTCATGAATTAGTTCATTTGAAGAAAACCCATCTTTAAGAATAGAATCTAGGAGCAACTCAAATTCAGCAGCAGAAAGATCTTGTGCAGATTCAAACAGATACCCCTGACCGTAACCCACAACTGCTGATGCCGTATCTTTTCTATTTGGTTTAACATTTCTTATTGGCTCCACTTTATCCTTGGATATAGAAAAAGAATAGCTTACCAGAATTACAAAAGTTATTAGAACTGTCTTTGCGCTCACCTTAAAAATTAATTTCAGGTTCGTATTACGGCAACCATAAAAAAAAGTTTTATTTTTTTAAGAAAAAGCCGGCAATCGCAAGGGCTAAGGCAGATACCCCCACTAAAATAACAAACCACCTAAATGCTGGGTTGGAAATAAAAGGTTTTCTGAATTTACCGATTGCCAGATAGTTTAATGCCGTTACCTCATCAATATCATTTTTTCGAATACCGAACAAATACATGGTTTTGCCATGAGCTAGTTCCTCATCAGACTCATACTGAATACTATTTTCTGACAATAACTTTTCGAAATATAAGGCCTGCTCTTTTGTTTTAAAATGATACACCTTATACATCTCATTTGTAGGGTGGTCATGAGAATTGGTGATATTCATTCTCCTTTCAATTTCTTCAAAGTCTTTCATAATTTAACTTTCAACCCATTCAGTTACATATTCAATGGGCTTTCGCTGCCCTTTTGGCCAAGGCACTTCAGGATACCCAACATAGAATAGCCCAAGGCATTTATCCATCTGATCGATTTCTAAAAAGGCATTGGTTTTTTGCGAATAGATTAGCTTTGAAGTAGACCAAAAACCTCCTATTCCGTAAGCAGTGCAAGTTAAATGCATGTTCTGAATTGCACATGCTACCGCTTCAATTTCTTCAATCTCTAATATTTTTAAACGCTCATCACGTTTCATACAAACAGCAATTACAGCTGACGCTCTCAAAGGCCTCTCTTTGAGCTTCTTAAACTTCAGCTCCTTAAAATCACTTTCTGAATTTAACTCTCGATATAGGTTACTTTGAAATGTGCTCAATTTGTTTAACCCATTATCCATGAAAACCTTAAACCTCCATGGCTGCGTGTTTCCATGGGTAGGTGCCCAAATGGCGCTGTTTAGTATATCTTCTATAATTTCCTTGTGTACTTTTCTGGAACTATACATTTCTGGATAAATAGTCCTTCTGTTTTTTATCACCTCAGTGATTTCGCTTAAGTTGTATTTCATCGGAATTAAATTCTTTATCCTACAAAATTAATATCTTTACCGAAGAATGAAAGTAAATATTTCAGCTGTAATTATTGCATTTAACGAAGAAAAGAATATCGAGCGATGTATTCTATCTCTAAAAAATGTAGTTGATGAGATTGTTGTTGTTGATTCTTTTTCTAAAGATAAAACTAAAGAAATCTGTTTAGCGCATAACGTGGTTTTTATTGAGCATGCGTTTAAAGGTCATATTGAACAAAAAAACTGGGCTTATACACAAGCTAGCAGCAACTATGTTTTGTCGCTTGATGCGGATGAAGCATTGTCTGATGAATTGAAAACAAGTATTCTAACTATTAAAAATAATTGGAAAAACGATGGTTACGCGTTCAATCGTTTAAACAATTATTGTGGAAAATGGATCAAACACTGTGGTTGGTATCCGGATGTGAAATTGAGACTTTGGGATCGACGCAAAGGAACCTGGAAAGGGGTAAACCCGCATGATTGTTTTGAAATGGAAAAGGGAATAAAGCCTCTTCATTTAAAGGGTGATTTATTGCACTACAGCTATTACACAATCGAAGAACACATAAAGCAGATTAACTACTTTACAGATATTGCTGCAAAAGCATATTTCCAAAAAGGGGCTAACCCAAGTTTGTTCAAGGTCTTTGCAAGTGCGAAATTTATGTTTTTCAAAACATACTTTTTGAAGCTTGGAATATTAGATGGTTACTATGGTTGGATTATTAGTAAAAATTCTGCTCATGCAACTTTCCTAAAATATTCTAAAATACGAGAACTTCAAAAAGAGAATTAGATGTCAAGATTTTTTTTGGACATGGAAAAACTGAAGACTCCTAATAGTGGATTAGGTCAATTCTGTGCTCATATTGGCAAAGCAATTGAAGCAACTTCGGAAGAAGAAATTGG
>JAQWQH010000254.1 GCA_029244805.1 Flavobacteriales bacterium | reverse complement strand
TTTTAGTTGAGGAAAATCGTAAAAAAGCAATCAGTTATGCTATTTATAGAATTGTACAGCATAGATTTTCAAATTCTCCGGGAGTTGATGATATTTACAACTCCATCAATAGTTTTATGGATGAGTTGGGGTACAATAAATATGATGAGAGCACAGACTATCATAGTGGAGATGCTGCTGCTCTAGGGAATTATGTAGCGCAACAGATTATTGAATTCGGTTTACAAGATAATTCAAATGAACAAAATGATTATGCAAATTTAGTTTATGAACCTTTAAATGAACCCTTGAATACTGATGAGGAAGGAAATCCAAATCTAACAGAACCGAATCACTGGCAACCTCTTACCATGGAAGAATTTATTGATCAAAGTGGGAATTATCATCCTGGAGGTTCTCCAGAATTCTTAAGTCCAGAATGGGGTAAAGTAATTCCGTTTTCTTTAAAAGAGGAAGATCTTTCTATACATTCAACACCTGATTATGATTATTGGGTTTATCATGATCCAACCAGCCCTTCTTATATACAAGAGGGTATTGGTTTAGAAGACCCATTTAAGTGGGGATTTACATTGGTGTCTATTTGGGGATCTCATTTAGATCCAAATGACGATGTGATGATAGATATTTCTCCAGCAAGTATCGGAAATATCTCTAGTTTTCCGGAAACTTTTGAGGAGTATAAAGATTTTTATAACTTTTTTGATGGAGGTGATTCAAGTGTAGGTCGGGAAATTAATCCTAGTACTGGTTTAGCTTACGAGGAACAAATGGTTCCAAGAGGAGACTATGCAAGAGTTTTAGCAGAGTTCTGGGCAGATGGTCCAGATAGTGAAACACCTCCTGGTCATTGGTTCACCATATTAAATTATGTAAATGATCATCCGCAGCTCATAAAAAAGTTTAAAGGAGAAGGTGAAATTCTAAATAATCTCCAATGGGATATAAAATCTTATTTTATACTGTCAGGTGCGATGCATGACGCTGCAATAGCGGCATGGGGAATCAAAGGATATTACGATTATATCAGACCCATGAGTGCGATCAGGTATATGTGTGACCAAGGGCAATCTTCAGACACTAACCTTTCCAATTATAATCCTCATGGAATCCCCCTAGTTGATGGATTTATTGAAGTTATTCAAGAAGGAGATTCTTTGGAAGGTGATGGCCAAGAAAATATTGGTAAAATAAAATTATTTACATGGAAAGGGCATGAACATATTATTAACGCTGATTATGATATAGCTGGTGTTGGATGGATTCTTGCAGAGAAGTGGTTCCCTTATCAGAGACCTTCTTTCGTAAATCCTCCATTTGCAGGTTATGTGTCTGGACATTCAACATTTTCGAGAGCTGCAGCAGAAGTACTTAAGCTATTAACAAACGATGAATTTTTCCCAGGTGGGATGGGAACTTTTGAGGTTTACACTAACGATTTTTTAAAATTTGAAGTAGGTCCGAGTATGGATTTTCAATTACAATGGGCTACCTATAGAGATGCGTCAGATCAAACTAGTTTGTCAAGAATTTGGGGAGGGATTCATCCACCGATTGATGATATTCCTGGCAGAATTATCGGAGAAAAAATTGGTAAAGCAGCTTTTTCGTTTGGGGAGAAATATTTTTCAAAAGAGGAATTGGAAGTGGAGAGTATCGTTTATCCAAACCCTTCGAATGACTTTTTAAATTTACAATACCCATTTAATAACGAGAAGTTTAACGTTGATATTTTCGATTTAAATGGTAGAAAAATTTTAAGTCAACCTCTTAAGTTTAATAATTTAAATCGGACACGAATTGATGTTTCTGGATTTAGTGAGGGAGTCTATATTTTTTACTTGATCGATATGAATAATAGGGAAGTAGCTGTGCATAAAATTTTAAAAAGTTAAACGCTTATTGGTTGAAATCAAAAATTCATTTTTATCTATATTTAATGGATCTTCTTTATCTTTTTTTATGGCAAAGTCTAAGTTATTTTCGTAAGTTAATATGATTGTTTTTGAACTCAAATAAAAAATAAGGATTATTATTTGTTTATAGTAAGCAATTAAATTCTCAGTTTAACTGAAATAATTTGTTTTGAATAATCGCAAATTATATCAAGTAAATCGGGATATCTGTTTTTAAAAAATAGTTACTTATGCAAAAAGTGATTTTTATAATTTTTATGAATTTAAAAAAGGGATTATAACGGAAAAATAAAAAGCAATTCTAACAGGTTTTATTTAGTGATGTCCTTAGTATTGTTAAATTTATATTCTTTGATGGCTCTACTAAGTAAATCTTCTGCAATATCTTTTGAGCCAAAACCTTCTGATGTCATTTTGTTTGGTCCCTTATAATTTGTAAACCATAATTTTATGATTTCTGAAATCCCATTATAATTTTTATTTAAATCGGCTATATCATTTATGAGATATAAAGGTGAATTAATTGACACAGCGATTAACTTATCATCTTGCTCTCCACGATCCGATAAAAATAAGACTCCGATTATTTTACATTTTAAGATACTGCCTCTTTTTACGGGAGGCCCAAGAACAATTATGTCTAAAGGATCACCATCACCACCATTTTCTTTAGGAAGTAATGTTCTAGGTATCATACCGTAGTTTCCAGGATATCCAATGTAATCAATAATTCTTGGCTTATTATCAACAAGCTCCCATCTTAATTCTCCTGATAATTTATCCAACTCCCATTTGTCCATTGTACCTGCTGGAATCTCAATTATCGCATTAACGTCTCCATCATCAAATTTTGGTATAATATCAGCAAGCAAATTAAAAGTTGTGTTTTCTTTTTTCTCAATAATTTTAATCGAATTTGAATTTTTTTTCGGCTCTCCAGAATGACATTTAATCAGAAATAATGACAAAGGAATACAAAGTAAAATGGCAATAATTTTATTCATGCATTGTATGTTAAATAGTAAAAAGCAATTAATGCTTACTATTGTCTTTTAATAATTCTGGAAATTTATACTGAAATCTTTTCAGCCTGGGTATCGATACATTTTGAATGTAAGAATTGTTTGGATGTAATCGTTCATAATTTTGATGATACTTTTCAGCAATCCAAAACTTCTGAAAAGGTATCACTTCAGTAGCTACTTTTCTGTCTGGATTTTCTTCGTATAAAGCTTTAATTTTCTCCGCTATTATATTTTTTTCTTCCATGTTTTGATAAAAGATAATTGAGCGATATTGTGAACCTCTGTCATTTCCCTGTCCATTTACTTGACTAATATTTTGTGATCCAAAATAAACATCTACCAATAATTTAAAACTTATAACATTGGGATTGTAAATAATTTCTACAGTCTCTGCATGCCCTGTTTTTCCCGTGTTGCTGGATTCGTAGGTTGGTTTTTTTGTATGACCTCCACTATATCCCGAAATCGATTCTTTAACTCCATTCAAACTTTCATAGATAGCCTCAACACACCAGAAACAACCACTCGCAAAATAAGCTCTTTTAAAACCATCCGCGCTGACTACTTCCACGGGTGTTAAATCGTTATTTATATTGCTTTTTTCAGGATTGGTCTGTTGACAGGATACTTGCAGAATAGCCAATAATAATAGTAACGTTAATGAGAATTTAGTTTTCATGCATTTTTTAAAGCTTAAATTAAATTTATTGTTAAAAAAAAGTCTTCAATGAATTGAAGACTTTAAGATTTTTAATGTATTGAAATTATAATTTATTAAATAATTTCTCCATTTTTTCTTCTTCTTCTTTTGCTAAATCTATATCAACTAAGATTCTACCACTATGTTCATCAGTGATTATTTTTTTACGTCCTGCTATTTCCATTTGGATTTGCGGTGGTATTGTAAAAAAAGACCCTCCAGAAGCACCACGATCTATTGCAACGATAGCCAATCCATTTTTAACATTGGTACGTATTCTTTTGTAAGCTTTAATTAATCGTTCTTCGATTTTCTTTTCGTAGTCTGTAGATTTATTGATAAGTGCTTGTTCCTCTTTCTCAGTTTCAGCTAAAATTTCATTTAACTCTCCTTGCTTATGAGCGAGATGTTCCTGACGTTGCTTAAGGCGTTCTGAAGTCTCATCAACAACGATCTTTTTTTGTTCAATCTGCACACTAAACTCTCTAATGTGCTTTTCGTTTAACTCAATTTCTAGTTCTTGGAATTCAATTTCCTTACTTAAGGAATCATATTCACGATTGTTACGAACGTTGTCTTGTTGTTTGGTGTATTTTTTGATAAGCTCTTTAGATTCTTCTATATGATTCTTCTTATCTGAAATACTGTTTACAACAACCTCAATTCCGGCGTTTAATTTTTCAAGTCGCGTATTCATCCCAGCTAGTTCATCTTCAAGATCTTCAACTTCTAAAGGAAGTTCTCCACGAATGTCACGAATTTTGTCAATTCTAGAGTCGATAAGTTGTAAATCGAATAAAGCTCTTAACTTTTCTTCTACAGTAATT
>JAQWQH010000237.1 GCA_029244805.1 Flavobacteriales bacterium | reverse complement strand
TTCTTACATGATAAAAATGGAATCAATAAGATAACACCAGAGTATCAAAAATGGAGGTTAAATGACTTTTTAGATAAGGATGTAAGTTCTCATTTTTCAGATGTATTTATGAATAATCCTCCAGTATCGATAAAACTTCCTAGCGAGGGAAAACAGATTCGTGTTGATTTAGCATTGGAAGAGCATTATGATCAAAAAGGAACATATGAAAAGTTTGATTCTTTGAAGCTAACGAAGTGTGCATTAGTTGTGAACCCTCTATATGGTATAGTAAAGAAGGTTAAAGCTGGGTAAAGAGTTTGTTTTCATTCTTCAGATAAGTCTGTGTCGTCTTCTTCAGTTTTAAATGCTGAGGGAAGCAAATCAATACTTCTTTTATTCGCTAGTTTAATTAAAAATGGCAGGAATTAACATAAACGGAATTCCTATGCCTGCCATTTTAAGCAACTGCCATTTACTTAAAATAACTAAAATACAAAGCCCCAGCCTACCAAACCGTTTCTTCGTATTTTACCCAAATTCTTATTACAATACATTCGAAAAATAAAACTTCCGAATACCATTTATAAATCAGTTATACTATGCCTCACAGCTAGTGCATTCTTTTTTCTGTTTAAACTTTTGAGCTGCATTCATACTGTGCTGATAGTAAAGAGACTTAAGACCTAATTTCCAAGCAGTAATATAGATTTTGTTAATTTCCTTGGCAGACATTTCAGGATGAACAATTATGTTAACTGATTGACCTTGATCAATAAAACTTTGTCTATTAGCTGCCTGATAAATAATATCCATTTGGTCAATTTCAGAATACGTTTTAAAAACATCTTTTTCCTGATCAGATAAAAAATCAAGATGTTGAACTGAACCATCTCTATCTCTTATACTTCTCCAAGTATCTTGATTGTTTTTTCCTTTTTCTTCGAGTAACAGAACTAAAAATGGGTTTTTAATAGTTGTTTTAATTTTAGCGATATCCTTCACATAAATATTGGACCATATGGGCTCAATACCCTGGGAAACCTGGCCTAAAATAAAAGCTGATGAAGTGGTTGGAGCAATAGCATTTAAGGTTGCATTTCTTCTGCCGTACCCTTTTAAAACTTCAGGCTCACCATATAAATCTGCTAATTCTTCTGATGCTTTATAAGATTTGTCTTTTATTAATTTGAAGATTTCACTATTCAAGTTAAACGCTTCTTGGCTATTGAAAGGTAATTTTTTTGATTGTAAAAGAGAATGCCATCCCAAAACCCCTAAGCCTAAAGCTCTATTTTCTTTCGCAAAATTATAGGCTCGCTCCATAAATAAGAATGTTTGCTTGTCATCTAGATCATCAGAATCTCTATATTGCTCCAGTTTTTGAGTGAATTCTGTAATTACAGCATCTAAAAAGTATACCATTGTCTGAACAGCATCAGTATCTTTCCATTTGTCATAATGAAGTACATTTAAAGAAGAAAGCACGCATACAAAAGACCATTTATCATTGGAAGGAAGCATGATTTCAGTACATAAATTACTTGCATTAATAGACAACTCTTTATCTTTATATACATCCGCAGCTCCTTTGTTAGCTTTATCTTTGAAAAAGATATATGGATAACCTATTTCACCTCTTCGCTGAATAACCTTAGCCCAAATATTACGCTTATCTTTGTCTCCATCTATCATTTCCTGCATCCATTTATCTGTAACAGATACCCCATGAGTAAGCTCCTGGATAGGATTACCCTCAGTTCCTATTTCTAAAAACTCTAAAATGTCATTGTGTTCAACTGGTAGATAGGGAGAAAAACGTCCTCTACGAACGGATCCCTGACTAACTACATCAACCATAGTTTCAAACAACTGCATAATATGTACAGAACCTGAAGCTTGACCATTATTTTTTACTTCAGCTCCTCGATGTCTAATATTTCCGAAATATCCAGAAGTACCACCTCCTAACTTAGACATCATACCAACTTCAGATTGGGTGAACAAGATATTACCCATGTCATCTGAAACGTTTGAGCCAAAACAGCTTATAGGAAGGCCTCTTTTTTTTCCAAAATTAGACCA
Source organism: Flavobacteriales bacterium (assembly GCA_029244805.1). Lineage (GTDB taxonomy): Bacteria > Bacteroidota > Bacteroidia > Flavobacteriales_D > Parvicellaceae > CALSMU01. The sequence goes on along the minus strand of JAQWQH010000237.1, from coordinate 15,167 downwards.
AACTGGAGAAGCTAAAGAGAAGAAACCTTGGGACATGTAGTGATAGAACTTATCTGCATATCCTTCAATACCTAAAATCTCCTGAGCTCTTTCAGCAATCTCTCTAATTCTTTTTTCAGGTGATAATCCCGGAGAAAGATATCCTGAAGCTAAAAAATTTCGACTGTGTTCGGTAAGCCAATCAAATGGGCGATTTTTTTGTTGATCTAAAAGCCCCGTTTTTCTTGCATTAATTAATGTATCTCGATCAACTGATTTATTTAAATCAGCATTTACATTTTGTTTATCTATACTATTTTCCATATTTAAAAAAGATCATCCCCCGTTATACTTTGTGTTCTTTTACTGTAGTTAATCGAACGCTTAACAAAGAAATCACCATGCTTTGTGCCTATAATTTCATCATTAAACCATTCTGTTTCATTTAAAATTTGTTCATTGGTGTTAAATATTTTTTCAACTCCAATGCTTTCTAAAGACCTATTAAATCTGTCTTTAATAAATTCATTGATTTGGGTTTTAGGTAAAAAGTCTAACTCTCCTTTCTCAAAAATCCAATCGATAATCCCACTTTCAGCTTCATATGCTTTTTTGCACATGTCTTGAATTCTATCTTGGAAATCAGTGTTAAACCAATCTGGATTTTCAGCTTTAATAATTTTAATTAAATCAATCCCGAAATCTCCGTGTATCTGTTCTTCTTTAGAAGTAGCCTCAACAACATTTGAAATGCCTTTAAGCATGTTTCTGTGCTTATTGAATGCCATTATTATCAAGAATTGTGAAAACAAGGAAACATGCTCAATAAATAGAGAGAAAAGCAGAACAGATTCTGCATATTCCATGTCGTCATTGCTTTTAGAAGTAGAAAGAGCTGTTTCCAGATATCTAACCCTTTTCATAATAATGGGCTTCTTTTTTAAGCTTTCAAACTCCCTGTTGAGTCCTAAAATCTCCAATAAATGAGAGTAAGCATCTGCATGACGAACTTCACTTTCTCCAAATGTAGCTCCAACAGAACCAACTTCTGGTTTTGGAATTCTTTGATAGATATCACCCCAAAAGCTTTTAACGGCAACTTCTATCTGAGATATTGCCAACATGGTATTTTTTATTGCACTGCGCTCTGTATCGTTTAGACGAGTTTTAAAATCTTGAATATCACTTGTGAAATTAAATTCTGAATGAATCCAATAGGAGTGTCTAATGGCTGAAACATACTCATATAGCTCAGGATACTCATAGGGTTTGAGGTTTAAACGCTTTTCAAAAATATTGCGTTTTCTTTTTTGAGCCTGAGTATTTCTATGTAAAATATAAGCTTTGGCAACATCTAAAAACTCACTTTGCATCAACTTTTGCTCAACTAAATCCTGAATTTCTTCTACATTAGGAATATAATTTGAGATACTATCTTTTCTGCTAATTAAGTCTTTTTGTACCTTTAAAGTAATTAGTTCAGCATCTTCTAACTCTCCATTATGTACAGAAATCATTGCTTTTAATATAGCATTGGTTATTTTTTCTGGTTGAAACGATGTTTTGGAGTAGTTTCTTTTAATTATTGTATCAATATTCATAACTGCATTTTTGTCTATTTAGAAAAGTTCTAAATAGACAAATTTAGCTAGCAAAACAATGCAAGAGAAGACAACTTAAAAACTATTATTAACAGTATTTGTTAATAAAAATATAAACACATAAAAATCAATAAACTACATAAAATCGATGTGGAAAACTATTATGAGTACTACAAATAATATCGATTTTATACTCTCGGCGCAAAATTTTCATTAATCAGAACTCTGCTCTTTTTTATCTTCAAGTGCATCTTCATGTTCTTTCTTAAAAGCAGATGGAAGCAATTCAATTCCTTTTTTATTAGCAAGTTTAATTAAAAATGGCATTAATAAGGTTGAGCCAGGAATTAATACAAAAGGAACTCCGATACCAGCCATTTTAAATAAGTCATATATTTGACTTTTTAGTTCGTGTTCTTCCTCTTTACTTACTTTTCCTTCTTTTAGGAATTTTACGATAACTTTGGATGCTTCCCGCGTTTCTTTCGCCTCAGTTCCCATTTTAGAAACAAATGTTTTCATTACCTCAGCAGCCTTAGTTCCGTGGGTTTTTAATTTTTCAGAAAACTCTAAAGTCTCCTTAGTTTCAAAATAGCTGAAATCTATTTCTTCTTTTTTGATGTTGTTTTTATCTTCCACTGTTTAAATGTATTGCTTTTTTACAAAAGTAAAGGATCTAAAAGAGTTTAACTTATATGAAGTTTGAAATTATAACTATCATAGGGTGATACATTCGTGAGCGATACAGTTTATATTCATTCCGGATCAACTGATGCGAAAAGTAAATGATCTCCAGTTTTCATGTCGTATGATGGCGTTTTACCTCTTAAAATTAGACCAAATAAAGTTGGCACCTTAGCAACAAACCTATTCATATTGAAATTGATTCATACTTTTTATACCAAAAAGAAAAGCCACACTTTAAAGTATGGCTTTTCAATAGTTGTCATTTTTTTGATCATCCGCTACACATTTCACAGTTGTCAGGGTCATCAAGAGAACAAGCTATTTCAGCTAGCCGTTCTTCTTCTGTTTTAGCGATTGGAGCAGCCATTGCATTTTTATCTAATGTAAATTTAATTGCATCAGTAGCAGCTTTAGTTCTCAGGTAGTACATTCCTGTTTTTAATCCTGCTTTCCAACCATAGAAGTGCATAGAAGTTAATTTAGCAAAGTTTGCATTTTCCATGAAGATGTTTAACGACTGTGATTGGTCGATGTAAGCACCTCTATCAGCAGCCATGTCCAAAATGGTTTTTTGAGAGATTTCCCAAGCTGTTTTATAGAGCTCCTTTATGTTTTCTGGAATTTCTTTAATATTTTGGATGGACCCATTCGCTCCCATTAATTGATTTTTCAAGCTATCATTCCAAAGGCCTAACTTTACTAAGTCTCTTAATAGATGTTTATTAACTACAATAAACTCTCCAGATAATACACGTCTGGTGTAAATATTTGAAGTGTAAGGTTCGAAACACTCATTGTTACCAAGAATTTGAGCAGTAGAAGCTGTTGGCATAGGAGCTAATAACAAAGAGTTTCTTACACCATGTTCCATTACTTCTTCCTTCAGTACATTCCATTCCCATCTGTCTGTTGGAGTAACTCCCCAAAGATCAAATTGCATTTTACCTTCAGATATAGGTGATCCTTTCCAAGTTTCGTAAGGTCCATTTTCAATAGCTAAGTCTTTAGAAGCAGTCACAGCTGCATAATAGATAGTCTCAAAAATTTCTTTATTCAAAGCTTTTGCTTCTTCAGATTCAAAAGGAAAACGCATTAGGATAAACGCATCTGCTAGCCCTTGTACGCCAATTCCAATTGGACGATGACGCATATTACTATTTCGAGCTTCTGGTATAGGGTAGTAATTTTGGTCAATAACAGAATCTAAGTTCTTAGTTACTTTGTATGCAACTTCGAATAGTTTATCGTGATCAAACTTTCCTTCAGTAACAAATTTTGGAAGAGCAATAGATGCCAGGTTACAAACCGCAACCTCATCATCAGATGTATATTCCATAATCTCCGTGCATAAGTTTGAAGATTTGATTGTTCCAAGGTTCTTTTGGTTTGATTTTGAGTTAGCAGCATCTTTGTATAACATATATGGAGTTCCCGTTTCAATTTGCGACTCACATATTTTAAACCATAAATCTTGAGCTTTAATGGTTTTTCGGCCTTTTCCTTCGCTTTCATATTTAAGGTAAAGAGCATCAAACTCATCACCATATACGTCGGACATTCCAGGACATTCATTTGGACACATTAAAGTCCATTCACCATTTTCCTCTACTCTTTTCATGAATAAATCTGGAATCCAAAGCGCGTAAAATAAATCTCTAGCTCTGTCTTCTTCTTTCCCTGTGTTCTTTTTTAAGTCTAAGAAAGAAAAAATATCTGCGTGCCATGGCTCAACATAGATGGCAAAAGATCCTTTTCTTTTTCCACCACCTTGATCAACATAACGAGCCGTGTCGTTAAATACTTTTAACATGGGAACAATTCCGTTGGAAGTTCCATTTGTCCCTTTTATGTATGAACCAGTGGCTCTAATATCATGAATAGATAAACCAATGCCTCCTGCAGACTGCGAGATTTGAGCACATTGTTTCAATGTGTCATAAATTCCGCCAATACTATCTTCTTGCATTTTCAATAAAAAACAAGAAGACATTTGTGCTTTTGGCGTCCCAGAGTTGAATAAGGTTGGTGTAGCGTGAGTAAACCACCCCTCACTCATGTAGTTGTAAGTAGAAATAGCTGCTTCAATATCTGTTTTGTGAATTCCCATAGCAACACGCATTAGCATGTGCTGAGGTCTTTCAGCAACTTCTCCATTTAATTTTAGAAGATATGATCTTTCTAACGTTTTTACTCCAAAAAAGTCATATCTAAAATCTCTGTCGTAGATAATGTTAGAATCAAGTACTTCTGCATTTTCTTTGATTGCATTGTATACATCATCAGAGAGTAAAGGAGCAGGTTGATTTGTTTTAGGATCTACATACTTGTACAAATCTTCCATTGTGTCTGTGAAAGATTTTTTTGTATTCTTATGTAAGTTTGAAACTACAATTCGGGATGCTAGTAAGGCATAATCGGGATGAGATATAGTGTTGGTTGCCGCAACTTCAGCAGCCAGGTTGTCTAATTCACTTGTAGTTACGCCATCGTATAGGCCTTCGATTACGCGCATAGCCACTTTTTCTGGAACGACTAAGGCATTTAATCCATAACACAATTTTTTAATTCTTGCTGTGATTTTGTCAAACTTGACAACCTCTTTTCTTCCGTCTCTTTTTACTACGTACATAACTATTTATGGTTTTATATTGTTATTGTTGATGACCATTTATTTTTTAGAATCACTAATAGTTGCCCGTTATTAGTGACGGTTTAATTTAATTGTCAAGGATTAAAAGTCAGCATCCATACTAAATGACCCTCCTTCTTCAGTCCCATTTTTCACGCCTGCCTTTTGATATTCTCCTACTCGTTTTTCAAAAAAGTTAGATTTTCCTTGAAGGTTGATCATGTCCATGAAATCAAATGGATTTGTTGTATTGTATATTTTTTCATTTCCTAATTCGACTAAAAGTCTATCTGCAACAAATTCGATATACTGATTCATTAAATCAGAATTCATTCCAATTAGCCGAACAGGAAGAGATTCAGTAACAAATTCTTTTTCAATTTCAACTGCTTGTGATATAATTTCTTTAACCTCTTCTTGACTTAATTTGTTTTCCAAGTGATTGTTGTATAATAAACAAGCAAAATCACAATGCAGTCCTTCGTCTCTTGATATTAACTCATTTGAGAAGGTAAGACCTGGCATTAAACCTCTTTTCTTTAACCAATATATTGAGCAAAATGACCCGGAAAAGAAAATTCCTTCTACTGCAGCAAAAGCTATTAATCTTTGAGCATAGGATCCATTATCTATCCACTTCATTGCCCATTCAGCTTTCGTTTGAACAGGTGGGAAAGTTTCTATCGCGTTGAATAAGTAATTTTTCTCTTTGTCGTCTTTAATATATGTATCAATTAACAATGAATATGTTTCGGAATGAACATTTTCCATCATTACTTGGAATCCGTAAAAGAATTTAGCTTCGGTATATTGAACTTCACTTAGAAAATTTTCAGCTAAATTTTCATTAACAATTCCATCAGATGCTGCAAAGAATGCAAGCACATGTTTAATGAAGAATCGTTCGTCATCATTTAGTTTTTCTTCCCAATCAAGTCGGTCAGAAGCGAGGTCTAGTTCCTCTGCAGTCCAAATCATTGCCTGCTGAGTTTTGTACATATCCCATATGTCCATGTGTTGAATAGGAAAGAGAACAAATCTGTTGGGGTTTTCTTTCAGTATAGGTTCAAGTATTTCAGTGTTAGCTGGCAATACCTCGCTTAGATTTACATCTTCAACCTTTGTTTTCGTTTCTTTTTCCATAGTTGTATGTCTTATAAAATTAACTTTATTATTTCTCAAGCTCATTTTAGTAGAGTGAAAAATTTCCTAGGCAAAAAGTGGTGTGTTTTTGCTTTTTTTTTTGAAAAACTAGGTTTTTCGTTAAGAAATTTTCGTTTTACTAGCCTCGTTTGAGATTACAAAAGTTGAAAAAAAACTTTCCTATTCCTAAGTAATTTCATTCACAATTTTTGAAGTTTTCAACACCCTTAATTAATAACTCACCTAATCCCTTTAAAAATAAGGGAAAACGATTTGTCTTGTGAAAAGTACAATTTGTCTTATTAATTTAAGATTTAATCTGTACTCTACAATGTCTAAATTACAAGGATTATGAGTAATATTTTTTAGAAGATAAAAAGTGTTTTCAATGTTGGGCTGTTAAAAACAATGAAAGCTATGTCATCTATCGCTTTGGTAAAATATTATGTGGCAAAATGGTGAAGAATACCAAATATTATTTCGTGTGAGCTTAGGTTATTTTTTTGATTTTTCTATTTCTATTTCCTTGGAAATTTGAATTAATTCAGAATAAAATTTTTCGCCCCATTTTCTGATAATTGGCTCTTTTAAAAAACTGTAGACTTTTACATTTAATTCGTTTCCAAGAGAACAGGCGTCTGAACAGATGTCCCAATGATTGAAATTAACGGCTTCATAATTTCTTAATTTTGAAACCCTGATGGGGTATAGGTGGCACGATATAGGTTTTTTAAAGTTAAGCTTACCCTCACTGTGTGCTTTTTCTATGGAGCATTTTGTAGAATTATTTTTATCAAAGTAAACAAAAGCACATGCTCCATTTTCTACTAAAGAAGTAACAGGTTCGTTATCTTCATCCATGTAAAATACACCTTGTTTCTCAATAACGTCAATTCCTTCTTGACGCATGTAGGGTTTTATCACGTCAAAAGATTCCTCAAGAACATCAATTTCCTCCATTTCTAGAGGAGCTCCAGCATCTCCTTCAATACAGCAAGCTCCCTTACAGGCGTTTAAGTTGCAAACAAATTTCTTTTCAAATAAATCCAATGATAATAATTTATCTCCTAATTCAATCATGTTTGCAAAAGTATAAAACAAAAAGAGGAATTATGAAAATTGCCGAATGGATTTAATTATTGTAATTGATATAATATGAAGCCGTTGTGAAGATAAAAGCCCAATTCCTAATAATTTTAGGAAATGGGCCTTATACTTTCGGCTTTGACTTGTCTTAGTTACTTGTTCTCTAGGAAAAACTGGATCGATCCTTTTTCTCCATCCTTGTTTGATGTTGTTATAAAATAACTTCCTGTAGCCACTTTGGGAAGTTTTACTATTTCTGAGGGTGAGCTAACAGTTTTGGTTAAAATTAATTTTCCTTCAGCACTGAAGACTTCGTATTTAATACCTATTTCAACTCCGGATAATGTGAATACTCCATTATTTGGATTTGGGAAAATCAATACCCCAGGTAATAGTTCTTCATTTATTCCTGAACAAGGGTCGACCATTATAGTTTTGGCATCTGAAGTCGAGCAGTTCGAAGCATCGGTATATTCGTACGTTATGGTGTAAGAACCAGCCGCTACTGCGGTAGGGTCGAAACTATTCCCAGAAATACCTGAACCACTAAATGTTCCTCCAGCTGGTGTTCCAGAAAGTGTTGCTATAGGTCCGTATGTGCATAATGTTTGATCTGGTCCGGCATTGACGGATGGCAGCGCATTTACAGTTAAGTTCGTTGTGACCGTACTATCGCAACCAGCAATATTCGTTAGTACGTCAGTAAATGTTCCGCTCACTGTGTAGGTGCTTGTTCCTACTGTTACGCTTTCTCCATCGCAAATACTTAAAGCTTGTGATGATGCTGTTGGAGCTACAATTGTTATTGTTGAGGTTTCAGTGTCGCTACCAAAACTATTTGTCGAGGTTAGAGTAACAATATATGTAGCTGCATTTGTATATGTGTGAGAAGGGTTTTGAGCTGCAGAGGTGTTTCCATCTCCAAAGTCCCAAGCCCATGATGTTGGCACACCGCTGGATAAGTCAGTGAAGCTAATTGGATTGCCTTCGCAAATGGTCGAAGAACCATTGGAAAAGTTAGCTACAGGCATTTGAGGTGCATCAGTCGCATATACACCTAAGCCAAATCCAGAGAACCCATTTGTAAACGATGCAGTGAAAGCTAGGTCGGAGTTGTAGTTGGTCATTGTTGCTGGTGGGTTGTCAATGGTGAAAGTTGCAAAATTACTTGGGTTTACATCTCCTATTGCATTGTTGCCTGCAACCTTGATTATTTCCAAGTTGTTTCTAGAGTTGCTAGTTGCAGTCTCCCAAGCTAAAACTTCTGCTTCTTCGTAATAAATAGTTATGTCATATGATCCTGATGGATTAGGATTGGTTGGGCTGATTTTATAGGTTTTAGAGTGAATATAGTCTGCAGCGTTTGAGCTAGCAAAAGCTGCAGTTGTTGGTGATGATCCATCTCTGTCAACTTCAACAGCAACACATCCATAATCAAAACTAGTGGTATTTGCAATTGTTAACATTATTTTTTCAGTTGCTGAATCATAAAAATGAACTGTTGAATTTGGACCTAGATTAGCATCTGTTTGGGCTCCGGTGTTAATTGCAGTTTGAATAGCTAAAGGATTAATTCCTTCTATTACAACATTGTCAATTGTACATCCATAAAGCCATCCTCCGGCATCACTGTAGTTGATAGCAAAAACTACATTGTTGTTTCCTATGAATGGGGTGATATCAAATGTGTTGGTATTCCAACCTCCATTCAAGTCGACTTCACTAATCAATGTGAAACCTGATCCATTAACTGAGACTCTTAATTCTGCAATTTCGGTGTTTCCTTGGTAAGTTTGTCCTTCGTAGTATGCGTCAAATGAAATGTTTGCTCCGGTATAACCGGATAAATCAATACTTGGGAATATCAGATCAACATCATTTTGGTTACAGTTGCAGTCGTCGTCATTAATCCATGCAAATTGTGTTGTGTTGGAAGTGGGAACCACAAAAGCATTTGACGTGGCTGCTGCGGCATCTCCGATTTGCCACGGTGTATCTCCAGATCCATTACTTGTGGAGAACCCTCCAAATCCAGATTCAAAGTCCTCTGTGAAAATTATACTTGAGGAGGTCATTGAGCCAGGAGCTAGATCGTCATCGTTTATCGTTATGGTAGCAGTTTGGTTAATAACGCCTATTCCAGCATTTCCACCATTTGCGTTTAATACATATTCTAAATTGATTGTTTCGTCCCCTTCCACATAGTTGTCATTATATATTCGTAGTTCGATTAGTCCAGAGAGATTAGTTCCACTGAAGGTGAAAGAGGTATTGAATATGTCGAAATCTATCCCTTGGGTTGCTGTTCCTCCTGAAGCGGATACAGTAACATCTGCCGCTTGAGATGGGTCAAGCCCAATGGAAATGGGTACACTTAATATGTAATAATCTAAGCAACCATTTGCAATGTTTGCATCTGCTTCGCTCGCTTCATATGTGGAATTACCAAATTGAACACTAGGAGCGCAAGATCCTATATCGAAAGCAGCAACTCTAGTTTTGCTATTTCCGTACATTCCTGTCATCCAAAATGTTTCACCATCTGTAGGGTCGAGCCCTAATGCGTTGTAATCTCCCCACCTATTGCTTCCATTGGATTGAGTGCCGGCAACAATCACAGTTTCGCTTTCGGTCATAGTTCCTAGAGGATCACATTCTTTGCGGCCTGTGTATCTTAAAGAGGGAAAAGTAATACTACTTGATACATTGTAGGCAAGTCCAATATTTCCTGTTGCAGATAAACCGATGGTTGGCATCCATCTGTGATCAGCATCTGGAGAATATGTGCCTTCCTGGTAAACGGACCATGTCCCACCAGTTCCTCCAGTTCTTCTAAGCTCGTACCATCTTATGCCTGCCCAATCATTTCCATCTAGATCAATGGAGTGACAACAAACAATAGATTCATGCGTTCCAAAATTTCTGTAATGAATTCTATTCATTAATAACTCTCTTAATGGATCTAGTATGGTATTTGTTCCTGGTTGAGGAATGCATTGAAAAGAAGTGTATCCACAAAGACCAGAATCAAATGAACTTACGGGTAAGGTTGATGTTAGTGTAAATGAACTGTTAGAAGGGTTAGTCCAATCAATATCCAATTCCCATATTTCTAATGCGTCAGCACTAGCTCCATTCCATGCATCATCAGTCATTCTCATCACCATTGAAGGTGTTCCAGTAGGAGGTAGAGTGGTTCCATCTAAATTAACAGGAGTAGATGCTTGAAATCCAATTGTGCCAAAATTTGATTGTGTGAATTTTTGAGCACTAGTAGATGTTCCTGCTAACATATCTGCTCTTGGAAGAGCAATAATGTCAGATGAGCCTAGGTTTGCGGTAACAACATATTCATTTTCCCAAACAGAATATTTTGGGTAATCAGGAAAAGAAGGTTGTGTTACAGTATAAGTGTAATAAGACCCAGTTGGATCTGCAGATGTAGATATTGCAATAAATAAATCATTACAACCAGAACAAAATTCGGTTAGCATCCATCGGTCTGCGCGTTGGTCATAAACAACAATTGGGTCACCTGCGCCTGACCATCCAGGATTTCCATTTTGACTTGCAGAATTCATGAAGTTGTCAAATGTGGTTGAGTTTTGAACTACATTTCCGCTTTTATCCCATACTTTAAAAGTTGATCCTCCTGTACCATTAATCATTTGAACGACGTGATTTGGTCCAACATCTAGGCTAGGGTCAGCGGGACTTGTAACACCGGGCATTCCGTCTAGGTTTACCCCAAGAGATTTATTGGCTACCAAAGGAGCATAGTCTTTTTGGTGAATTGGATCCATTCCAATTGGCAACGCATTTTTATAGTCATAATCGTTTACGGGCCACCCAACTTTTGGGTGATACCCAACTTTTTTTGTTTTTGTTATTGGGTTGGGGGCGTTAGGGTCGGGTGTGTAGTCCCTGAGGGCTTCAGTTTCTCCATGGAAAACTACAGGGATAACGCTCATAGTTGGAGTTGCTGGTTGATTTTCGTGCGAAAGAAGGTCGCTTGGCGTTTTTTGAGCAAATGAAGACATTGCTATTCCGCTCAGAAATAGTATTGTAAAATCCGTAAAAAATTTCATAATGATTTGAGTTATTTTTGATTTTGCTTGATGTAAATGTACAAAATAAAAGACATGAATGGTCACTTTTCTTGTTTAAGTGTTTATTTTTACGTGATAAATGTAATTTTGGCTTTGTGCGATAAATTGCACTAAAATTGATTAGATGAGGCAAAAAAAATATTTACAGGCAACCATTCTGAATCTTACTATTTCTTAGAGATGTGGAAATGTGCTTTGTGATATGCATATTAATTCCGAAATTTGAGAACGAACAAAAAATAACCCATGAAGAAAAATTTACTTGTAATAAGCATCCTAACTTCTACTCTGATAGTATTAGGTCAACAGAAAGAATCATATGGCCCTATTTCCACAATTACAGCCGCATCATTTAAGGTGACAGATCGAATAGATGATCTTCCGGATGAAAAGGAAAATACCTATAAAGTAGGAAATAGTATGCCAAAAATGCGCGGTAGAATCGAGCATTTGTCAAGTATTCCTTTGCCGAATGGGGTTGATCCGGTATTGCAAAAAACTAAGGGAACGGGAGTGTTGAAGTCCCCTACCACGGATTGGAATGGGCTTTCAGGGGCAAATCCACCTGATCCTAGTGGTGCAGTTGGTCCTGATCATTATTTTCAAATGGTAAATTCCCAATATAGGATATATGATAAAACAGGAACGGTTCTAAAAACAGGTAGTTTAGGATCTTTGTTAGGAGGTGGTAATGCTGGAGATCCAATCGTTTTATATGATAAGTTTGCTGACAGATGGTTTATAAGTCAATTCGATTTCGGTAATAACCTGCAAGTTGCGGTTTCTCAAACTAGTGATCCGACCGGAGCATATAATTCTTATGCATTTAATGTAGGTGCAAGTTTTCCTGATTACCCAAAATATTCTGTTTGGAGCGATGGATATTACGTGACCTCTAATAAAAGCGGAAATGAGGCTTTTGTTATGGAAAGAGATAAAATGATTGCAGGAGATGCGGGTGCTCAAATGATTCAGTTTAATGTGCCTTCTTTATCGACTGCGGGATTTTTTAGCACATTACCTGCTCATGCAGGGTCAACTTTACCTAGTTTGGGAACTCCTAATCAAATATTTTATTTTCAAGACAATAGCTGGGGGGGCGTAGGTTCTGATCATATCAAAGTCTGGGACGTAAGTGTGGATTGGGTCACAACGTCTAATTCTACTATTTCTTCGCCTTATCAAATTGCTGTTTCTTCTTTTGATAGCGGGTTTACTGGAGGTTGGGACAATATAACGCAGCCGGGCACATCTGTGAAGCTAGATGCTGTTCCGGAAGCATTTATGTTTATGGCTAGTTATAGAGAATTTTCAAGTTATAATACTATGGTGATGTGTCATACAGTTGATGTGGATAATACAAATCATGCTGGAATTCGTTGGTATGAGCTGCGTCAAACGCCGGGTGCAAATTGGACTCTTTATCAGGAAGGTACTTATGCTCCTGATGGAGATAGTAGATGGTTGGGAAGTATTAATATGGATAAATATGGAAACATAGCTTTGGCGTATTGTGTTTCAGGTACCTCAACTTATCCATCTTTAAGGTACACTGGGCGTTATGCAGGAGGTCAATTAGGGGAGATGAATTTTCTAGAACAATCTGCTATTGAAGGGTCTTCATCCAAGTCTGGAGACAACCGGTGGGGAGATTATGCTCAGATGACAATAGATCCAAGTGATGATGCTACTTTTTGGCATACAGGCCCTTACATGAGTACAGGTAGTTCAGTGAGGACAAGAGTTTTTTCATTAAGTTTTCCTGAGTCTTTTTTAAGCATTGCTGATGCATATAAGAGTAAAACATTAGTGGTTGGATATTTGGATAACAATAAATTTAACCTAAAAATAGGAGACTTAAATGAAGGGGTGAGCATTAACGTTGTTAATGCTTTAGGTCAAAACATAAAATCTGTCAGCACTATCAATACCGGAAAAGATTTTAACTATCAGCTAGATTTAAGTGGTTTTTCTGCAGGTTACTATATAATTAATGTAAGTAATTCAAACTTTAAAAAAGCACATAAGGTTTGGGTAAAATAATAATAAGCTAAATATCAAAAGACGCGAATTGTTTAAGTAGATTTTTGTTATTCAATAATTTTTATTTCTTCAATAGTAGCGGGATTTCCAATGCTGCAACTCCCTTGTAATGGTCGAATAGGTCTATATTTTAGCCAAACGCTAAGCCCATCTTGTTTGTATTGATCTTCCAAATTGTTAGGAAGTAAAAACTCTTTCGAAGTAGTGTTTTTTATTACAAACCCACAGCCACTTTTTGTTTTGTCTTCTATGATTGCTTGAATGTAGCCTTCTTTTATTATTTGCGCTGTCCTTTCTTTTTCAGCATTCGTATTCGCAGCCTCTGTTGTTTCTTTTTTTGCAGAGCAGCCCATTAAAATTAATGGTATTGAGTATATTGTAATAAAGGTTTTCATACTATTTTATTAATGATTGTTTCCAAAAAATAGAACAAGGTAGAAAAATTAAAAATGGTTTGGGTAAAGCATCTACATTATAATACCTTTGTCGACATAAATTAAAGGAAGGGAAATGGCAGCAAACGAAGAGGTTTTTAAAAAAGTTGTTTCACATGCAAAGGAGTTTGGGTTTGTTTTCCCAAGCAGTGAAATATACGATGGTTTGAGCGCGACCTATGATTATGCTCAAAATGGGGTTGAGTTAAAAAACAATATAAAAAAGTATTGGTGGACTGCTATGGTTCAGATGAATGAAAATATTGTCGGTTTAGATGCTGCAATTTTTATGCATCCAAAAACGTGGAAAGCTTCGGGGCATGTTGATGCTTTTAACGACCCTTTGATTGATAATAAAGATTCAAAAAAGAGATATAGAGCTGATGTTTTGGTCGAAGATTACATAGCCAAAATAGAAGGTAAAATAAATAAGGATATTACGAAGGCAAAAAAGCGTTTTGGAGATGCATTTAATGAAGAAGAGTTCAGAAGTACAAATCCAAATGTATTGAGAAGAGTCGGTGAAATTGAAAAAATAGAGGCGCAACTAAAAACTGTTCAAGTAAACGAGGATTTAGTTGCTTTCAAAAGCCTGATAGAAGAATTAGGGATAGTTTGTCCGGTGAGTGGGTCTAAAAACTGGACGGAAGTAAGGCAATTCAACTTAATGTTTGGAACCGAGATGGGTTCTGTCGCAGGAGATGCCTCTACTATTTATTTGCGACCAGAAACGGCTCAAGGGATTTTTGTGAATTACTTAAATGTTCAGAAAACAGGGAGAATGAAAATTCCTTTTTGTATTGCTCAAATTGGAAAAGCATTTAGAAATGAAATTGTGGCGCGTCAGTTTATCTTCAGAATGCGTGAGTTTGAGCAAATGGAAATGCAGTTTTTCGTAAAACCCGGAACACAAAAAAAGTGGTATGAACACTGGAAAGCGGCTCGTATAAAATGGCATAAAGCATTAAATTTGGGAAGTGATAATTATCGCTTTCACGATCACTTAAAAGTGGCGCATTATGCAGATGCAGCTACTGATATTGAATTTAATTTTCCGATTGGGTTTAAAGAATTAGAAGGGGTTCATTCAAGGACAGATTTTGATTTGAGCAAGCACGAAGAGTTTTCAGGAAAGAAATTGCGTTACTTTGACAATGACGACAATGAGAGCTATGTTCCATATGTTGTGGAAACGTCCATAGGTTTAGATAGGATGTTTTTGGCTGTTTTGTCTAGTTCATTTAATGAAGAAAAGTTGGATGATGGTTCAGAACGAATAGTGTTGAATATTCCGCCAGCCCTTGCCCCAACCAAGGCTGCTGTATTGCCTTTGGTGAAAAAAGATGGATTGCCGGAAAAAGCAAGAGAGGTAATGAAGACTTTGCAGTATGATCATATCTGTGCTTATGAAGAGAAGGATTCGATAGGTAAGAGGTATAGGCGTCAAGATGCAATT
>JAQWQH010000223.1 GCA_029244805.1 Flavobacteriales bacterium | reverse complement strand
TTCGTTGGATAAGTCGAAAATAATTTCTTCCGATAAATTTTCAAATTTACGAAGTTCATTAGGCGTCAATCTATGGTGTTCAGGATCGGCTTGTTCTGGTGTATATACTTTTATCATGGGGTAATAAGGTTATTTGTATTGTGTTTTCTTTATAAAAATAAGTAACGCTCACTTAATTGTGAGCGTTACTGTCTAGGTATTAACTATTGTTTTTTACCCAGCATTAATAATTCTTGCACAATAATTTCGGTTACATATCTTTTGTTTCCGTCTTTGTCGTCATATGTGCGGTTGTTTAATTTACCCTCAATACATATTTCTTTTCCTTTTTCAAGGTGTTGTTCAGCGATTTCTGCAAGGTTGCCAAAAACCGTTAGGTTATGCCATTGCGTTTCTTTGATGGTTTCACCTTTTTTATTCTTATACGTATCGTTTGTAGCGAGGGTAAGTTTTACTAGTTTTTTACCTTCCTTTAAATCGATTACTTCCGGTGTTGTTCCTAAATTTCCGATTAATTGTACTCTGTTTCTTAAATTATTCATAATAGATGTGTGTTTGTTTTGTTACTAACTATTTATTGATAGCGTAACGGGTTAGCAATTAAATAGTAGTTTTATTCTGTCTATATTTTTGAGTCGACGGTGCAAAGTAATGGAGGGTTCAAAATGTTATTCGTACATTAATTAGTTAACATTCGTTTAGTGTCGTAAGTAAGTGTTTAAAAATGAATAAGTATCAATATATCAGTAAGTTATGTGTTTTGTTTTTTTTAGTTCTTTTTGTTATTTTTTCTTGCAACAATGAAAATAAAGGTAAAAACGATGCTGTTTTCGTTTCTGATAAGTTGAAGATTGACAGCGCAAATGCCGAAGAATTTGCACATTCTTTCGTTCAGGATATTTATCATTCTGATACAATGAGCGCAAGAAGTAAGATTCAAATTAAATATGAATCGGATTCTACGTGTGTTTCTGATCTTTTAGCTATTAAGGAGTTATGTAATAACTTTGATATATTTTCAGTTTTGCATCAAGCTATTCTAGTGGGTGGAGATTTGGACTTTCAGTTTTATCAAGTCCAGGAACAGAATAACATAATTTGGCTTAGGTTATTTACGGCACCTCTCGAAGTGAATTACTACAGGGTACTGCTTTCTGTAATAGATGATTCAATTGTTATTTCGGATTTTACTTCTTTTTACTCCCCTAATAGTTGCGATGCTATGATGACGGAATTAGTTGCTCTTGTGCATGAAAAAAGACAACTGAGTTATAAAGATATGAGGGAAGGTTTTAGGTTTATCGATTCCTCCATTAATGCCTTTTCTTCTTTGAACCCTAGTTTAGCAGATTTATATTATTCTAAGATAGATATTGCCTTAAGAGAAACTGCAATAATGAAATCTGCAAAATATAACGTGGATTTTCATTCTTCTGCTGAAGTACGGATCAATGCCATATTGGAAAAGACATATGAAATTGGAAAAGAAGGAAGTACAGAATGGTATTGGTTGAGGCAATACTATTTAAATCTTGATTTGAAAAGTTATGGAGAAGCAAGAGGAGCTATTGACAGATTAGGCAACACAATTGGTGCTGACCCAATTTTAACATATTTAAAAGGAGTAACGTATTTTGAAGAGTACAATTATTCGAGAGCTTTGGCGCTATACAATGAAGCGCTTATAATGGAACCAAAAATTCCGAATATACATTTTGCAAAAGTTGTTTGTTTGATTGAAATGAAAGAATTTATTCAAGCCGTGGAAAGCTTATTAGTAATGGAGGATTATTTTGATGTTAAAAATACCAATTGGGATAAAGAATTTATGGCATATCCCGCATTTTTAATCAGCGATGAATATTTCCAGTGGCTAGAAAGGGTAGGGGTAATTGAAGATGAGAAGTTACTTTAAAGAGTCGGGACGCTTGTGTTTCCATCTTTTATGACTCCATAACCAATATTGTGGGTTGTCTTGGATGTCTTTTTCTAATGTTAATGTATGCGCTTTGGTAATTTCACCATACTCAGTTTTAGCAGGCTCTTCGAATAACAACGTGTATTCAAAATCGTAATGTCCCCTTTTGATTTTACGAATCGCTCCAAAAACGATAGGTAAATTGTATTCTTTTCCAAATTTCTCTACTCCAAAAGAAACGGGTGTATCTTGGTTTAGAAATTCCATCCAAAAAGCTTTCTTTGCGTTTCCTGGACGCTGATCAGCTCCAAAAATAATGGTTTTGGGCCTATCTAGTTTTTCATCAAAACAAGTTTTTGTTTGTTTCATTGGTCGCATCATCAAGCCATACTTTTGTCTAGAATTTAGAACTTTTTGATTGAAGAATTTATTATTCAGTGGCTTGTAAATAGCAACAGGTATATGTTTTGAAATAAGGCCAATTCCCAAAGCGAGCATTTCCCAGTTATTAAAATGTCCACCAACAAAAATTATATCTTTTCCTTGATCGAAGTATTTGTTGACTACTTCGGGGTTTTTAACCGTCATCCTTTTTCTAATCTGCTTTTCAGAAATGGAAAACCCCTTCACGCTCTCCAGAATCAGGTCACAAAGGTGACGGTAAAATTTGCGCATGATTTGTTTATGCTCAATTTTTGTTTTTTCAGGGAAAGAATTTTTAATGTTTTCAAATACAACTTTTTTTCGATACCCAACAATATAGTACATTACAACAAAAACAAAGTCGGATAGGGCATACAGTAAAAAGTAGGGTAGATAAGAAAGAGGTAATATGATTCCGTAATATGCTATTTTGCTTCCCATGAATATAAATTGAACTGCAAATGTATCTGAAATATTGAAACTCGTTAAAGTTTTTTTACATCGAGCGTGATTTCAGCTAATTCATAACATTCTTCATCACAATTCCAAAATGAAGATTCCTTCAATTTATTACCGTCTAAAGCTATTATGGTTGAGTTGGCTTCGTAATAGTAAGCCTCTACAGCATATCTATTTCCAAGGGGTAAATAATAGGTGTTTTCTTCACTCCAGAGAGTGTCATGAAACAATATGTTATTATCATCGGCATACCCTTTGTATAGAATTATAGGGATTCCATTTCCGTTATATGTTACTTTTACAGTAAGGTCTCCACTATCCTGTGGTAAAGTGTCACAAAATCTATCTGGGTCGCAATCATCATTTTGCTTTGTGCAATGACTTAAAGCAAAAGAAAAACCTATAAATAATATAAAACCTATGCTTTTAATTGATTTCATTGTAAAATAAAATTTAAGCCAAGAGTAACTCTTGAATCCGGAACATTTACTAGTCCGTCTGAAAAGTGTATGTACCCAACCTTCAGATTAACTTCATCTGAGAAATTAAAACAGAACCCCGCCATGGGGGTTGTGATGAACTTTGGTTTTCTATTTGTGTTGGTTCCTTTGTAGTTTCCTAATAAAAAACCTGTTCTTGTCCCTGCAAAAAATTGTGTGTCTGTTCCCCATAGATTAAAGTGTAGAAACCTTTTATCTGCATCAACGGAGATGAAGTATACGACCTCTTTATATTGACGGATAATATTGTTGTCTTCTCTTATTTGAATTTTTTTTTTGAAAGGCCGAAACTCAAAGTTTAATTTTGCTCCCCATTCATTTTGCACATCTTCTATTCCCGCAGAAAATGACCAAAACAAATCATCAAAATTGAAGTCAAAAGTTAAAATCGAAAGGGATCCACGAATATTGGCACGTTGAATATCATTTCCTTCTTGTGAGAATAAAGTGTTAGAAAAAAGCAGGAAAAGAAGCATCAATTTTTTCATATTTCAAATGTAGGTAATTATTATTTACAATAAATCCCTTTTTAATGGAACAATTGAACTTTGTAAAAAGTTACAGCTGTAAATTTGTATTCAATGGTAGGGATCCACTTTGGATGTAAGTTAGATTTACATTCTAAAAAGATTTAATTATCATTGCATTCAATTTAATTTGCAACTATGAAGAAGATTATAATAATTATTGGACTAATGACTACAGCATTTATTAGTTGTTCTGAAAATAAGGAAAGTGAAGATTTGGTAGGTGGAAATGAAGATACCTTGCCAAAAGGATATACAATTGATTGTGACTTTGAAGAAGTAGATATTTCAAAAGCATATTTATCTCAATATGTAAAAGGAAATTGGGAACATAAAGATTCTGCCGATGTTGTTGAAGGTAAATTTTCTTTTTCTGGAGAGTTAGAATTACCAGAAGTTTGGTATCTCAGGTTCGATGACAAAAAAGCATACGTTTCTTTGTTTGTTGAAAATAGTCAGATATCAGTTGCAGGAGCTACTTTAAATAGAGATAGCGTTACCATTTCAGGTTCATCTATTCAAGATGCTTTAACTAAATTTAATCAGGGTCAGGAGGGATTTTACAAAGAAATGGATAAAATGGAGATTGATTATCTGGCAGCGAGAGAAATCTAAGATACCGCAAAGATGAATCAAATTGACCTTGATTTTGACGTAGTTTTTGACAAAATAAATGATTACATAGTTAAATATATTGGTGATAATACCTCTAGTGTGCTTGCTCCATACTTGTTGGTTTCATATTTGAGTAATGATTTTACAGCAGATCAGATGGATTCAACGCTTAAGACATTTTCCAAAGAAATAATAGACTCAAAATATGTAGTAAAAATCCAAGAAATATCGGCTAAAATGAGAACGACAGAAGTTGGTGCAGTAGCTCCTTTGTTTGTGCAAAATGATCCAGAAGGAAATCCAATTTCCTTGGAAAGTTTTAGAGGAGAATATTTATTGATTGATTTTTGGGCATCATGGTGCGGCCCTTGCAGGAATGAGAATCCAAATGTAGTTGCTGCTTACAATAAATACCATGCTATGGGATTTGATATTCTCGGGGTTTCTCTGGACGATAATATGGAAAAATGGATTGCAGCTGTTGATAAAGATGGTTTAGATTGGTCTCATGTGTCTGATTTAAAAGGATGGGCAAATGAGGTGGGGCAATTATATGGAGTAAATAGTATTCCGCATTCCATTCTTTTGGATAAAGATGGTGTTATTGTTGCCAAAAACTTAAGAGGAGAAGAATTACATAAAAAGTTGGAAGAAGTATTTTTGAAATAACCTCAGTATATCCCACATTTTTCAGTTACATTATTCTGTTTACATCAATAAATAGACTGTTTGTAGATTAAAATTTAAAGGCTAACGAAATATATTAATGTCGGCTAATTTTTTAACTACATTAGTTTCATGGCGTTCGAACTAGACATGATGGAAAAGACACCTCAAATACTATTTGATTTGAATGAAGGTGATTTTTCATTTACCGGTGTGCTTATGCCAGAAGATGCCTTGGGTTTTTTTGAGCCGCTGTTTGGTTACATTAAGGTATATTTCCAAAATCCTAATCCAGAAACGAAGCTAGAAGTAAGTCTGGAATACTTTAATACGTCTTCATCTCGGTTGCTGTATCGATTTATGAAAGAATTTGCTGATAATCAGTCAGAAAAGACGAATATTACAATTGTCTGGAAGTATGAAATAGACGATGAAGATATGGAAGAAGTAGGTAATGAATTTAAATTACTGTTTGATCAGATAGCATTTGAAATGGTTACAATTGATCGTCCAAGAATATTTGAAATTATGGGTTAAATGAATTGTTGTAGCTTCCTATAAAGCTTATGGATAGGCAATCCCATAACATTATAATAATCTCCCTCCATGTTTTTTATTCCAACGCATCCTATCCATTCTTGAATTCCGTAAGACCCTGCTTTATCGAATGGTTTGTACTCTTTGATGTAATATTCAATTTCATCCGGTTTAAGTTCATAGAATTGAACCTCCGTTGCGTCATGAAAGGAAATTGTTTTGTCTTTTGTTCGGATCGTAACACCTGTTATAATTTTGTGCTTTTTTCCACTTAACAGGGTAAGCATTTGCTTAGCTTCTTCATGGTTTTTAGGTTTGTCCAATACAAGCTCATCCACAATTACAATTGTATCTGCAGTTATTATAAGGTCTTTTCCGTTTGGTTGAAATGGTTTAGATTTTAACTGAGAGAGGTAAGTGGCAATATCCGCATCTTTAACATGATTGGGGTATATTTCTTCTACTTCTCTGGACTCTATTTTAAAAAGGGGTATTATTTTAGTCAATAACTCTTTCCTTCTAGGAGAATTAGAAGCCAAAGTAATTTGATATTTTTTAGTTAAATCTTCCAGCATATTAAAGCATTGTTGCGTGAATATAAATAAATAACAAAAAACCAAACATGCTTAACTTTATTAGGTTTCCAGCTTGTCTGTAGTGTTTTTTTTCTGCTCCTTGGTATAATTTCGCAACGCAGAGTAATAAAGGGGTAATTCCGAATATGGTTACTATTACTAAGGATATGATATTGAAGTTAAAATAAGCAATTTCTGTAATCAGCAGTCCTAGAATAAATAGAGTGCAAAGCAGGAAAAAGAGTGCCCATGTTTTTGCTGTTTTTATTCCCCAAAGTATTGGAGCTGTTATTAGTCCTTGTGCTTTATCTCCTTGGATATCTTCGATGTCCTTTACCAGTTCTCTCGCAAAAGTACTAAAAATCGCTAGAAACGAGAAGGATATTATTAAGTCCAAAGAGGGTGTATGAGAAAAACGGTCTAGACTGAAATCTTGAATAGAAAGATAGATAACAGGGACTGCAGCTGAAAGAGTTGCTACGATAAAATTTCCGATGAATGGAAGTCCTTTTAGTTTAAAGGAATATAGCCATAATAGAAAAATACTACTGGGAAATATCAAAAATATATAATTACTCAAAGCAAAAGTATAACTGAGAACTAATGCAGCGATATTAAGAATGCTATAGCCCGATAATAATACTTGCTTGCTTAATAAATTTTGTTCCTGCCCTTTATTGATAAAGTCTATTTCTTTATCGTAATAGTCATTGATTAAGTATCCAGCTGCGGCTACTAGTAGAGTGGAAATAGTTAAAAACTTCAAGCTTATTGAGCTGATTTGAAGCGATTCTAAAGTAAATTCTTGAGAATTAATGCAAAGCGTATGTAGAACATAAAATGTAAGTGTAATCACCAGTAAGTTAACTGGTCGAATTGCTTTAATTATTTGTAAAAGCATTATTGAGACCAATCATTATTTATTTTCAGTACCTGCTCCATCACATCTCGAACACATCCGTCACCGCCGTTAACGTGAGAAATATAATCTGAATTTTCTCTTATTTCGGAAACAGCATCTTTAGGGCAAGCACCAATACCGGCTGATTTTATACAATCTATGTCTGGCATGTCATCACCCATATAAAGCACATTTTCTAGGGTGATATTTTTGGATAAGCAATAGGAATTTAAAATTTCCAACTTATTTTCTGCTAATGAATATATATCCGTAACACCTAAGTAATTCATCATCTTCTTAAACATCTTGGAGTTTCCAAGTGTTATTATGCATACGTTATAGCCTTTTTTAACTGCTTGTCGAATAATATAGCCATCTCTTGTGCTGATCGTTCTGGTAATTTCTCCAGAACCTTCTAGGATAAGCTTCCCGTTGGTCAGCACCCCGTCAACATCAAGTACAAAAGTAGTTATTGATTTTAATCTCGTTTTATAGTTTGTATTTTTCTCCATGAAATTCTGATAATATGTATTGACTTAAGTTTTTATATAGAGCTTGAAATTCTTTGTCGCTTGTTAGAGCTTCAATGTGTTCCTTAATGATTGCAAGGTCTCCTCTTCTAGCGGGACCAGTTTGTTTTTGTAAAGGACTTTCTTCATTCGATAGTGTTTCTATAGTTTGTTTAAGTAAAGGCTTTAAAAGATTGAATGACAAATTGTTATTTTCGCAATACTGTTTACTTTTAGAAAGGATAAAGTGGGTGAAATTGTTAATTCCAATTGCAGAGATATGCAGTGCTTTTTTTTGCGAAGCGCTAAGAATATGTGTGTGTTCAGTTAATTTTTTAGCAACATAAAGTAGTGATTTTATGATTTCTGAATTTTCTGATTCTATTATTATGGGAACAGCAGAAAAATCAACAGAAACATCTCTATTGAAGGTTTGTAATGGGTAAAAACTTCCTGTTCTAGTAGAAAATTCTGCCAGTTTAGTTGTTTCGTAACTCCCAGAAGTATGAACAATCAGGCTGTTATGTAGGTTTAAGTCTTTTAAGTATATGTCAATTACATCATCCTTTAAGGAGATAATATACAAGTCCGAAGTTGGCTCTAGTTGGTAAAGTTGATCAGTTCCTTTTGCATTAACTTTTGAAGCTAATACAGTTGCATTTTTTAGGGTTTTACTTAGAATAGTATTTATTTTAAACCCTTTAGCATATAAAGCAATAGCTAAATTAGTAGCTACGTTTCCTGAGCCGATGAATGATATGGTGTTAATTTCTTTCAAATTCGGTTATAATACAGCAAAAGTAAAAGAAGCGATTGTAATATCTACCCTTTATTCAATTCTTTCTAAATTTATAGCCAATTATACAAAATGAAATGAGAATTATTGGTGTTATGATATTACTGTTATTGTTTTTTGGATGCCAAGAAAACAAACCTTCAACTACAATGCTAACATATGAAAATGGTAAAAATAGAGGTTCTGGAGAAATGTCTGATACGCTGAAAATCGGTGAGTGGGTTTTTTGGTATGAGAATGGTATTGTCAGAGATACAAGTAATTGGACCAGTGATACTCTGGATGGTTTATTTGTTTCCTTTCATCAGAATGGAAGAAAAGCAAGTGCTGGAGAATATGAAATGGGTCAGAGAAATGGTGAGTGGAATTGGTGGGATGATAATGGTAATCTTCAAGAATGTAGCTTTTGGAAAGCGGGTAACCCAAATGGCTTTGCAACTACTTATTTTGAAAATGGCTTTGTAAGAACGCAAGCAGAATGGCTTAATGGAGTGCTTGAGGGAAAAGTCAAAATGTACGACACAGAAGGAAGGTTGACAGAAATAACTAAATACCTTAATGGACTTAAAGAAGGTGAGGCGCAACTGTTTTATTCAAATGGTCAATTAGAAATAAAAGGTCAATTTATAGCGGATAAGCAGGACGGATTATTTACTACATACTATAGCAATGGCAATATGCAAAGTGAGATTAGGTGGTCTGAAGGTTTTATGGATGGAGAAAGTGTGGAATATGATTCAATTGGAAATATAACAGGAAGAGGAACCTATTTAAATGGTTCCAAAACGGAAGATTGGAGATATCAATGATAAATAATTTCTGATGTCCACACCCCCCCAAAAAAAAATATATGACGTATATTTTAATGAAAGCAACCTATCAATTCAAATTCACATCTTATAAATAATCTAAATAAATGCGAAGAATAAAACCAAACATAATTACAAGTATTATTTGTTTGATTAGTCTATTAAGCTTAGATTTTTCAGCGCAAAAATATGGTTTTGAAAGAGTCGACTCCGTTACTGTGGAAGTTGGGGGAGTTGAGTTGGATTACCCATGGGTTGGAGGAATTAACGCTGCCCAGTTTTCAACCATTCATTTAAATAATGATACAATTGAAGATTTATTTATTTTTGATCGAACGGGAAATAAGGTTTTAACTTTTGTTAACAGCGGAGTTGGATCTGGGTACGTTTATGCCCCTGAATATGAAGGTCAATTTCCAGCTTTGCAATCTTGGGTTCTGTTAAGGGATTATAACTGTGACGGAAAAAAAGATATTTTCAGTTATGTGTCGGGAGGTATAGGAGTTTGGGAAAATACCAGTTCTGGAGGAACCCTAAGTTTTGTGAACGTGTCGCATAATGGAACAACCCCTTACGTTATTTCTAATCAGTATGGTAATTATGTGAATTTATATGTAAGTAAATCAGATATTCCAGATATTAATGATATTGACGGTGATGGCGATTTAGATGTTTTGACTTTTGGTGTAATTGGGTCTAGAGTGGAGTACCATAAAAATTTATCTGTAGAAGAGGGGTATGGTTGTGATAGCTTGTACTATGAGTTGAAAAACGAATGTTGGGGTCACTTTATGGAGACTGGCTTTGGTACCAATACAGCTGTTTTGTTTGATACTTGTACAGTAGTAATTTCTGATCCTCAAAAAGGAGGTGAGGTTTTAAAACATGCAGGTTCTACCTTACTATCGTTGGACTTGAATAACGATGGAGTAAAAGATTTAGTCTTAGGAGATGTTAGTTTTAATAACCTAGTAGCCTTAACAAATGATAATTTAGGTGTTAATATGAATACTTCGTTTCTATCTCAAGACACCACTTTTCCTTCTAATACAGTAGCTGTTGAAATGCAGATTTTTCCGGGCTCTTTTTATGAGGATGTAGATAATGATGGAGTTAAAGATTTAATTGTATCTCCAAATTCCGACAACGAAACCGAAAATCATGAAAGTGTTTGGCGCTATAAAAATTTCGGAACAAACACGCTACCTATTTTTGGTCATATCCAAAATAATTTCTTGCAAGATGAAATGATAGAAAAAGGAAGGAGTGCTTTTCCGATATTATTTGATTATAATAATGATGGTTTAACAGATTTGTTTATTTCTAATTTTGGAATTTTTGACATGTCAGCTCCAGATAATTATAGAAGCCAACTAGCATTGTATCAAAATATTGGATCAACTACTTTTCCAGAATTTGAATTGGTGTCAGATGACTTCCAAGGTTTATCAGGTTTAGGATTAGGAAAAGGAATTTACCCTGCCTTCTCCGATATGGATAATGATGGAGATGTTGATATGATTTGCGGGACATATGACGGGTATATCCATTATTTCATGACTACTTCAGGAAGTTTAAATTCAATGAACTTTGTGTTAAGGGCTCCCCAGTTGCAAGACGATAACAGTATTCCTATTGACGTTGGTTATAATGCAAAACCCTGTTTATTTG
>JAQWQH010000220.1 GCA_029244805.1 Flavobacteriales bacterium | reverse complement strand
TAATAAAATGAGATAATTAGGAAAGTTTATTTACATTTGCAGCCCGAATAAATTTTGTATAACAAAAAAACAAATTAAATGTACGCAATCGTAGAGATAGCAGGGCAACAATTCAAAGTTGAAAAAGATCAACAGATTTTTGTTCACCAATTAGAAGGAAAAGAAGGAGACAAAGTAGAGTTTTCTAATGTTCTTTTAATTGATGATGGAGGAAAAATCGCTGTTGGCGCCCCGGCTGTAGAAGGTGCAAAAGTAACGGCTAAAATCGTTGAGCACGCAAAAGGTGATAAAGTTATTGTCTTTAAAAAGAAAAGAAGAAAAGGTTATGCTGTAAAGAATGGTCACAGACAAAGATTTACAAAAATAGCTATTGATGGTATAACTGCAAAAGGTGCGAAAAAACCTGCAGCAAAGAAAGAAGCGGCTCCAGTAAAAGATGCGGCTCCTAAAAAAGCAGCAGCAAAACCAGCAGCAAAGAAAACAACAACTGCTAAAAAAGAAACTGCAGCCAAAAAGCCAGCAGCTAAAAAACCAGCAGCAAAGAAACCAGCAACTAAAAAGGATGAGCCTAAGGCTTAATTTTAGTTACTTATTATTTTAGTTTAACGTTAAAAACTTTATAAAATGGCACATAAGAAAGGAGCCGGTAGTTCGAAAAACGGAAGAGAATCAGAATCGAAACGTCTAGGGGTTAAGATATTTGGTGATCAACTTGCAATTGCTGGAAACATAATCGTTCGTCAAAGAGGAACAACACATAATCCAGGAGAAAACGTAGGTATGGGTAAAGACCACACTTTATTTGCTCTTGTTGACGGCACAGTAAAATTTAAAAAGAAAGCAAAAAACAAATCATATGTTTCTGTAGTTCCATTTACGGAAGCTGAAGCGTAGTTTTTATTTGCCTCAAAATATTGAACTCTCTCGTTCCGATGATCTCGGGATTGAGAGAGTTTTTTTTTACCTTTATGCCAAATAATATAATACAATTTTAAAATGCTAGAACTAAGCAGAATCAGAGAGCAGAAAGACGACATCATCGAAAAGATGAAAGTGAGAAATTTTGATGCTGAAGTACACTTGAATAATGTTATTAAATTAGATGAAGAAAGAAAAAGTACGCAAACAAATTTAGACCATGGTTTGGCTGAAGCTAATAAAATTGCTAAAAGTGTAGGGCAACTTTTTAAAGAAGGAAAACAGGAAGAAGCAAATCTATTGAAAGCAAAAGCTTCGAACTTAAAAAAATCCAGTCAGGAATTAAAAAGGAAATTAACCGAATTAGAAGATGCAATTCGAAACTTACTTTATCTTGTGCCAAATGTTCCCAATGCACAAGTTCCAGAGGGAAACTCAGATGAGAACAATGAAATAATCTCGGAAGAAGGCGCTATTCCTTCTTTGCATACCGACGCCATTCCTCATTGGGAATTGGCCAAACAATATAATATAATTGACTTTGAATTAGGCGTTAAGATTACCGGAGCAGGTTTTCCCGTTTACAATGGAAAAGGAGCTCGTCTTCAGCGCGCTCTAATCAATTTCTTTATTGATGAAGCTGTAGAAAATGGATTTGAAGAAGTGATTCCTCCGTTACTAGTAAACCAAGCTTCCGGACATGGAACTGGTCAATTGCCGGATAAAGAAGGACAGATGTATCATTGTGAAGTAGATGATTTTTATTTAATTCCAACGGCTGAAGTTCCAATTACAAATATTTTCAGAGATGTAATTATCAACGCCTCTGACCTTCCTGTTAAAAAGGCTGGGTATACTCCCTGTTTTAGAAGAGAAGCAGGTTCTTATGGCTCCGATGTTAGAGGATTAAACAGACTGCATCAATTTGACAAAGTCGAAATTGTACAAGTTGCACATCCAAATAAGAGCTACCATATTCTAGATGAAATGGTGGAACATGTAAAAGGTCTGCTCAGAAAGCTAGAACTTCCTTT
Source organism: Flavobacteriales bacterium (assembly GCA_029244805.1). Taxonomy (GTDB): domain Bacteria; phylum Bacteroidota; class Bacteroidia; order Flavobacteriales_D; family Parvicellaceae; genus CALSMU01. The sequence goes on along the minus strand of JAQWQH010000220.1, from coordinate 18,657 downwards.
TCGTGTGGCTAAACTCTGTGGAGGAGATTTAGGCTTTACATCTGCGTTAACTTTTGACTTAGAAGTTTACTCGGCAGCACAACAAAAATGGCTAGAAGTTAGTTCCATATCTAACTTTGAGTCTTTTCAAGCAAACCGACTAAAACTTCGTTTTAGAGAAGGTAATGAAAAACCTCAATTAGCGCATACATTAAATGGAAGTGCTTTGGCATTGCCTAGAATTGTTGCAGCATTATTAGAAAACAATCAGACTCCAGAAGGAATTGTAATTCCTGAAGCTTTGAGAAAGTATACTGGATTCGATATTATTAATTAATTATGATACAAAAACGATTTTATTTTGTACTTCTATTTTTCTCAATAGTCTATTTAAGCTCTTGCTCCATTAATAATGAAAAAGAAATTAAATCAGTAGAGGAGCTTAGTATTAAAGTCAAACTACTGCAATCCACATTTGAGGCAGTGAAAATAGATCATGTAAAACTTGCTATAAACACATACAAGATTAATATGGATAAGATATCAAAGTATCATGAGTCGGATACTATTGATTATGATTTCAACCATACTCTTAACCTATACAAAGGAATAAAAAAGACCGGAAAAAATTTAGATGAAAAACATAGAACCAATAAACAGAACATTGAATTACTTGTCTCTCAATTGGACAAACTTAAATTAGACCTTGAAAATAATGCTATCCAAACAGATTCTATTCAAGGATTCATCGATTTTGAAACAAAAAACTTTGGTGAACTGAGTGATGATATCGGAACTTTTGTCACAGATTGTGAGTACATACTTGAAACACATGCAACCTATGCCGAAAAAGTAAGAGGCTATACAGTAGCTTTTAATTAATTGAGAAAACAAATTTACATACTGATTATTGCATTCTATAGCATCGGTAATTCCTTTGCACAATTGGATAACATGGACAAGAAATTAGCCATGCAATATTATAGTGATGGAGATTATGAGAAGGCTGCAATGTATTTAGATAAAATATATGAAGAAGCCCCAACATATTCTAATTACACTTATTATTTTAACACCCTCCTGGAGCTGGAAAAGATGAAAATTGCGGAGAAAATTTGTAAAAAACAAATGAAAACATCTCCTAATGAGCTAAGATTATTTCTTGACATGGCTAAAGTTTATGGCAAAACAGAAAAAGAAGCTAAAATGGCCGAAGAATATGACAAAGCCATTAATAGCATTAATGACAAAACAAGACATACCACAATAAATAATCTCGCGAACGCCTTCCAGCTAGAAGGAATGCTAGACCGATCCATTCGAGTTTATGAACAAGGCAATAAGTTTTCCAATACCAGTAATTTAATGTACAATAGAAACATTGCTCAAATTTATGGTGTTCAAGGAAAAATGAAACTGATGTTTACTACCCTATTAGACCTTGTTCACACAAACATCGGGTATCTGGTTTCTGTGCAAAGCTCTATTGCTAATTCTATTGATTTTAGCCTTGATGAAAAACCTGTAGGTTTATTGAAAATGGAACTTTTAAAAAGAAGTCAAAAAAATCCCAATAAAATTGTTTATAACGAGCTTTTGGCCTGGGTGTTTACGCAAAAAGGTGATTTCAACAGTGCTTTTATCCAAATTAAATCAATTGATAAAAAAGAAAACGAAAAAGGTCGGAGAGTTCTTGAATTAGCTAACACCTGTGTCAATAATGGTAAATTTGATCTTGCTATAATGTGTTACGACTATGTGGTTTCACTTGGAGACAATATGCCAAACTATCGAACGGCCAAAATAAGAAGGCTCAACACGTTAAAACAAAAACTCATAAGCGGAAATACCCCTACCAATGATGAGCTGAATAGTTTAAAAGACAATTACATAGAATCTATTCAGCAAATTGGAAGGAATGAATTTGCAATATCTAGCATAAGAGACCTTGCAACTTTATATGCCTATTATATTCATGATGTTGATGCAGCCCAAAACCTTTTGGAAGATGCTTTAACATTTGGTGGTTTGCGTAAAAAGAAAATCGCTGAAATAAAGATCGAATTAGCCGACATACTCGTTATTAAGGGAGATGTTTGGGATGCCTCATTATTATATATGCAGGTAGACAAAGGATTTAAGCATGATCGTATTGGACATTTGGCTAAGTTCAAAAACACAAAAATATTCTATTATACAGGAGATTTTGACTGGGCGCAAGGAGAGTTAGATGTTTTAAAAGCATCTACTTCAAAGTTAATTGCAAACGATGCAATGGAATTGTCGATGTTAATTACGGACAACTACAATATGGATACAACTCAGTTAACAATGCAACGGTTTGCGAGAGCGGATTTACTTATTTTTCAAAACAAAACAGATGAAGCGAACTTAATTTTTGATTCAATTAATCAAGAGTTCACATACCACACATTAAATGATGAGATCCTTATAAAGCGTGCTGAAATTGAAATTAAAAAACGAAATTATGAAAAAGCAGTAGTTTATCTTTTAGAGGTTGTGACAGCATATGGAGATGATTTATTAGCCGATAACGCTCTTTATACTTTGGCAAATTTGTACGAAAAAAACCTACATGACACTGACAAAGCAGCGGAATTTTACAAAAAAATACTCTTCGAACATACGGATAGCCTATTTGTAATAGAAGCACGTAAAAAATTTAGAGAACTAACAAAGGGAACACAGAAATTCGATGATGATGTGGAAACAATTAAAATAGAATCGATAGATTAATGATACTTTACAATGTTACAATAAGTATAGATGCTGCTGTAGAGGAAGAGTGGCTTCAATGGATGAAAGAAATTCATATTCCAGATGTTATGAATACAGGTTTTTTTATAGACAATAAAATTTGTCGCATCCATGCAGAAGAAGAGGGTGGAAAATCTTATAGTATTCAATACTTAGCAAAAAGCTGGAATGAATACAATCAGTATCAAGACCTGTTTGCTTTAAAACTGCAGCAAGAGCACACACTTAAATTTTCAGGGAAATTTGCCGCTTTTCGAACAATATTAGAGGTAGTGCATCATCAAACGGTGTAAATATGCTTATTCCATCTCCACTTGAAGTAATAAGACATCCGCTATTTACAGAAAAAAAAATCATCGTTTATGTTAAAAGAGATGATTTGATTCATCCTCAAATATCTGGGAATAAATGGCGCAAATTAAAATACAACCTAATTGAAGCTAAAGCGCAAAACAAAAAAACTATTTTAACTTTCGGCGGTGCTTATTCCAATCATATCTCAGCTACTGGTGCTGTTGGAAAACTTTTTGGCTTTAAAACTATAGGTGTGATTCGTGGCGAAGAAACATTCCCGCTAAACCCTACTTTGTTGCAAGCAAAAAAAGATGGAATGAAATTATTATACGTCTCCAGAGCTGATTATCGCAAAAAAAATACAGCCGAATTCATTGATAAATTAAAAGATGAGCTAGGCGATTTTTATATAATCCCCGAGGGAGGCGGGAATAAGTTAGGAGTTCAGGGCTGCAACGATATTGTCAATGAAATTGATATCAATTTTAACTACATCCTAACAGATTGCGGTACAGGTGCAACATTGGCTGGAATTTGCGAAGTACTTAATAAAAATCAAAAAGCAGTGGGAGTGCCTGTGTTAAAAGGAGGAGAATTTATTCATAATGAAATAAAATTGTTGTTAGGTGATACTTATAGCAGTGCTGAAAGTCAATACACATTGGAAAAAGAGTATCATTTTGGAGGGTATGCCAAACACAACCAAGAACTAATTCTGTTTATGAGGGAGTTCTTGGCCAAAACCAATATCAAAACCGACCCTATTTATACCGGAAAATTGTTTTACGCATTGATTGATTTGGTTGAAAAAGATTATTTTGAGGAAGGATCTACAATTGTTGTTGTTCATACCGGGGGGCTTCAGGGGATTGAAGGATTTGAGAAAAGGCACGGTTTTTCTATTTTCGATAAGAATTAAGCATACCACAAAAACAAATCAGTCAATCAAAAGTCTGCTTATCTTATTTCTTTAACAAGTATTCCTGTCGTATATTTGCACTTAGAATTAATCTAAATAAGAACATGACCATCGAAGAAAATGAGCTAGAGATTATTGAAGAATTTTCCATGTTTGATGACTGGATGGACAAATACGAATTCATAATAGAGATTGGAAAGGAACTATCTGTTTTTGAAGATAAATTTAAAGTTGAAGATAATTTGATTAAGGGTTGTCAATCTAGAGTATGGGTTCAAGCTGATTTCAAAAACGACATTATCCAATTATCAGCAGATAGTGATGCTATCATAACCAAAGGAATAATTGCTCTGTTAATTCGGGTTTTAAACAACCAAAAGCCCGAAGATATTTTGCAGGCTAAATTGACTTTTATTAAAGAGATAGGATTACAAGAACACCTTTCTCCTACAAGAGCAAATGGTTTATTGGGAATGGTTAAACAGATTAAAACTTACGCATTAGCGTACATGGCTAAAAGTTAAAACAATGGCTGAAGAAGAAAAAGAAAACCTAGAACACGAAGCGCTTCCCGAAAACACCAGAGAAGCAAAAAAAGTACTCGAAGAAAAAATCATTAATGTGGTGAAAACTATCTTCGATCCAGAAATACCTGTAGACATTTTCGAATTAGGGTTGATTTACGAGATTAAAATAGATGACAAGTTAAATGTAGAAGTTGAAATGACACTAACTTCTCCAAATTGTCCTGTAGCTGAATCTATGCCCCTTGATGTTGAAAATAAAGTAGGGTCTGTATTTGGAGTTAAATCAGCTAAAGTTAATATTGTTTTTGACCCACCATGGGAAAAGGACATGATGAGTGAAGAAGCAATGCTTGAACTCGGATTTCTATAAATGAGCGAATACATTGAAAATAAAGTGGCCAACAGCGGCTTAATTACAATTAGTCTTGAAGAATTTCATCAAAAAGGCGACAGAGTTTTATTTGACATAAAACCGCTTCTTTGGCAAGAACTAGCTCTGAAAGAAAAGGATTTCCGTGCTTTCATGAAACAACATGATTGGTGTCAATACCAAAATAACTTTGTAGCCATTACTTGCAGTGCTGATGCAATTGTCCCTACTTGGGCATATATGTTAGTCGCAATAGCCCTCCAACCGCACGCAAACAAAGTGATTTTTGGAAATCTTTCGGATTTGGAGAGAGAATTATACATTGATTCTATAAACCGATTTGACCTTAATTCAGTAGCCGATAAGCGAGTATTAGTAAAAGGATGTGGAGACATAAATATTCCAGATTCAGCATTTATTTATATCTCAGAGAAGTTTATTCCCGTTGTGAAATCATTAATGTTTGGAGAAGCATGTTCAAATGTTCCTTTGTATAAAAAACCAAAATAAAACGTAAGGAAAATTGAAGCACTACTTCAATTACCGATTCAAATTACCACATTGTGTTAATCAATACGCTCTTACATTTTTTCCTTCGACGTAATTGATGAAAGCTTTATTTACTACTTTATTTCCACCAGGAGTTGGATATTCCCCTGTAAAGTACCAATCTCCAGTATGACCAGGGCAAGCTTCGTGCAAGCCTTCTATACTTTGATAGATAATTTTTACCTCTGATTTTATACTTTCATGTGTAAGCAAAGACGAAATCTTATCTGAAATTTGTTCTGCGGTAAATGGAGCATAAATCTCGGTAACATAATTTTTTATTTCCTCTTTTGGCAGATCAGCCTGTGCTAAGCACTTTTGATACACAGCATCAATTATATTTTCTTGACAGGAATCCTTTAATAACTCAATAGCAGCTTGAAAGGCTACAAAGTCCCCCAATTTAGCCATGTCAATTCCATAACAATCTGGGTATCTAATTTGCGGAGCAGATGAAACAACAACTATTTTCTTAGGCTCTAATCTGTCTAAAATTCGTATTACACTTTGTTTCAGAGTTGTTCCACGTACAATTGAATCATCGATAACAACCAAATTATCAACTCCCCTTCTCACAGTTCCATAGGTAATGTCGTAAACATGAGCTACCATTTCGTCACGAGCATCATCTTGCGTGATGAAAGTACGCAGTTTTGCGTCCTTTACCATAATCTTTTCAGCTCGGGTATTTATAGAAAGTATATCAGTTAATTCTTCTTCAGTAATGTCCTTTCCTAATTTCGTAATCTTACGAAACTTAACATCTCTCAAATATTCATCACATCCTTTTAACAATCCATAATAAGCCGTTTCAGCAGTATTCGGTATAAATGAAAAAACACTGTTTCGTAAGTCATAATCAATAGCTTCCAAAACTTTTGGTGTTACTTTTCTTCCTAATTCCAATCTTTCATTATAGATGTCTACATCAGTTCCTCTTGAAAAGTAAATTCTTTCAAACGAACACTTATTTTCCGCTAATGGTTTTCTAATTTGCTTTTCTGAAACTGAACCATCTTTCTTTATGATTAGAGCATGTCCCGGTTTTATCTCCTGAATATCTTCGGCTTTCAATTCAAATGCTGTTTGTATTACAGGTCGTTCAGAAGCTACTACAACAAACTCATCATTCTCATGCCAAAACGCTGGTCTAATTCCATTTGGATCTCTCAAAACAAAAGCATCTCCATGACCAACAACACCGGCCATAACATACCCTCCGTCCCAATCTTCAGCTGACTGTACTAGGATTTTTTGTAAATCCAAGTTTTCTGCAATTTCATTAGAAGTTTCCTTATAGCTTAATCCCTTTCTTTTACAGTAATCAAATATCTGTTGATTCTCCTCATCCAAAAAGTGACCAATTTTTTCAAGAATTGTTACAGTATCCGATTTTTCTTTTGGGTGTTGACCAATGTTGACCAATATATCAAATAACTCATCAACATTCGTCATGTTGAAATTTCCAGCCACAGCAAGATTTCTTGTCATCCAGTTATTTTGACGTAAAAAAGGATGGCAATTTTCAATACTATTCTTTCCAAATGTTCCGTAACGTAAATGTCCTAAAAAAACTTCTCCCGTGAATGCCTCATTTTGTTTTAGCCATTGAGTATCCTTTAATTTCTCAGGATCATTTTCTTCTATAGTTTTAAATCGACTATTTACATAAGCAAATAAGTCCTGAATCGGTTTATCTTCAACACTTCGATACCTACTAATATATCTCTTGCCAGGATCCATATCGAGCTTGATATTTACCAAACCAGCACCATCTTGCCCTCGATTGTGTTGTTTCTCCATTAAGAGATACATTTTATTCAATCCAAAAAAAGCTGTTCCGTATTTTTTTAAGTAAAAATCTAACGGTTTTTTCAACCTTAAAAAGGCAATTCCGCATTCATGTTGTATGGCATCACTCATGTTGGCAAAGATAATTTAATTAGTTAATTAATCACTTTAATTTACAGAATCAAATAACCAATAAATTAACAACATTTGTTTTATTCGTTTATTGTTCCATAATAGATACAACCATTTGATTATTTTACCGTTATAGATTAAATTTGTGAACTTACAGAAGTCTTAAATCCCCAATGATTTTGATAATTGTGAAAAAATAAATGCAACATTGCATTACGCATATCATAAAAGGAGTCATGCTTCTTATGGCTATTTTGTCACCTGTGGTTTCATGGGGCCAAGACAAATCAACTATACGGTTTATTGAGAACAAAGGTCAATTTAATGAGCAAGCTAATTTTCAGCTGAAAACGAACGCGGGAGATATTTACCTCGAAGGTTCGACAATGACTTATTGCCTATACGACAAAAGCCTTTTCACTGATATCCATCATAAAAAAATAGCCGTTGAAGATGCTGTTTTTGAAGGTCATGCATACAAAGTAAATTTTCTTAATGCACAGCAAACAAGCATTGTGAAAAAAATAAAATCAAAGGAATACTACAATTACTATATTGGAAATGATCAATCAAAATGGGCTTCTCACGTTTATGGTTATGGACAAGTTCAATACACTGATTTATATAAAGGCATTGATCTAAAATATTATGAATACCATGGACAATTAAAATACGATTTAATTGTAGATCCTGGGAGTAATACTGATGAAATACTAATTGAATATGAAGGAGTTGATAACTTAAAAATAGAAAAAGGGCATTTGTATATCCCTACCAAACTTGGATATGTTATTGAACAAAGTCCGTATGCATTTCAAAATATTGAAGGTAAAGAAACAAAGGTAAAATGTAATTATAAATTGGAAGGGAATCAGTTGTCATTTGATTTTCCCGAAGATTACGATAGGACGAAAGAACTTATTATTGACCCTATCTTAACATTTGCTACATATACCGGATCTACTGCGGACAACTGGGGGTATACAGCCACATACGATGATGATGAAAACATGTATATCGCTGGTGTTGCTTTTGCCATTGGATATCCACTTTCAGTTGGAGCATTCCAGACTACCTACAACGGTGGAAACGGTGTGAACTACCCTGGCACGGATGCTTCTATTTCCAAATTTTCAGCTGACGGAGTAAACTTAATTTATTCAACCTATTATGGAGGTACAGGAAATGAAAATCCGCACAGCATTGTATGCAATGCCTCAGGAGAATTGTATGTCTTTGGCTCTACTAGTTCATTAGATCTACCAACCTCCTCTGTAGCGTATGACGATAGTTTTAATGGAGGGACAAATGTACAAAATGGAGTACTCAATTATGTGGATGGAACAGATGCTTATATCGCTAAATTTAGCCCTACAGGTATGGGGTTAATTGGAGGAACATATATTGGAGGATCAGGAAATGATGCACTGAACTCGGACTTATTAAAAAAAAATTATGGAGATGAATTTCGTGGAGAGATAATAGTGGATGCAAATGATAATTGTTGGGTTGCTACTACAACATCATCGATTGACTTCCCGGTTGTAAATCCATTACAAGCCACAAATGGTGGAGGTCATGACGCAATACTATTTAAGTTTAACTCTAATTTATCCGGACTTTTGTGGAGTAGTTATTATGGAGGAACAAGTGCTGATGCTGCCTATTCCATTCAATTGAATTCATTAAATCAACCCATCATTACTGGGGGCACTTTAAGTTCTAACTTAACAATGGCTTCCGGTCAAAATACTGCTCCTTTTGGAGATTTAGATGGTTTTATCATAAAATTGAATGCCGCTGGAAACACATTAATAAACTCAACTTACGTAGGCACCCCAGCATATGATCAATGCTATTTTGTTCAAGTAGATTTAAATGATGCCATCTATGTTTTTGGTCAAACTCAGGGAACCTATAATATTACGCCAAGTACTGTTTTCTCAAATCCAGGAAGTGGTCAATTTATACACAAATTTAATGATGACTTGACAACGACCAGCTTCTCAACTGTTTTTGGCTCAGGAAATGGTATTAATATTTCCCCATCTGCTTTTCTTGTGTCAGATTGTGGTTTAATTTACACTTCGGGATGGGGAGGAAATACAAATGCTGGTTATGCTGGCGGCACTACTATTGGGATGCCATTAAGTCCAGCAGGTGGGGGAAGCACCCCTTTTCAAGCTACTACAGACGGAAGTGACTTTTATTTAGCTGTCTTCAACCCTGATGCTGCTAGTTTAGCTTATGGAACATTTTTTGGCGGGGGAATTAGTGCTGAACATGTAGATGGTGGCACAAGTAGATTTGACAAAAACGGAAATGTTTACCAGGCTGTTTGTGCAGGTTGCGGCGGAAGCTCAGACTTTCCTACCTCAGCAGGAGCATGGTCAAACACAAATAATAGTAGTAATTGTAATTTAGGTGCGTTTAAATTTGATTTAGGAACCATTAATCCCGCCATAAGTGTTCCACAACCATGGGTTTGTCTTCCGGGCTCATATCAATTTGACAATCTTTCTTCTGGAGGAAATGTTTATGAATGGGATTTTGGAGACGGAAATTTCTCTAACGATTTTGCCCCAGCGCATACGTATAGCGCTGTTGGACAGTACGAGGTTACTTTAGTGGTATCAGATTCGTTAGGGTGCTTATCATCAGACACCTCCGCTATAATAATTGATGTTCTTGCGATTGATAATGCAATAATTCAGCAAATAGACACTATTTGCCCAGGGGACAGCATCCTTTTGGAAGCTTCAGGAGGAACATCTTACTCATGGACACCTACAACCTATTTATCTGACCCTACTATTTCCAATCCAATAGCCTTTCCTCCATCAACAACTACTTACCAAGTAATAGTAACTGATAATTGCGGAATTGACACAGCAACAGTCACAATTTTTGTTCATACCACTTCTACTTCAACAATTCCAGACGCAACAATTTGTGGTGGCGCAATCACAACACTAGAAGCTTTTGGAGGCATAAATTATTCATGGTATCCAACTACAGCCATGATCAATCCCTCTTCGCAAACTCCAAATGTCGCTCCACTTTCTTCCATAACCTATTATGTAGATATCACGACAGCTAATGGATGTATAATCACTGATTCTGTAGCAATAACAGCCGTTAGCTCAGTTCCCGTCGCAAATATTTCGCCAGATACAACTGTTTGCCAAGGTGATTTATTTGGAATTTATGCCTTTGGAGCATCATCTATTTTATGGTCGCCAGCTAATTTGGTTGCCAACCCAACTGATTCTGTTACTACTGCGCAATTGGATTCAGATGCTACTATATATGTTGATTTAACCAACATCTGCGGCACCGTTAGTGATTCCATTCAAATTTCTGTTGTGAATATTAATCCTAGTATTGTTAATGACACTGCAATATGTCCAGGTGGAAGTGCGAATCTTTGGGCAGGTGGAGGGGATTATTATAATTGGTATCCTTCCGGATCTTTATCGAACCCTTCAGACAGCACAACAACAGCTACTCCAGCATCCAACACTACATATTATGTTGACATTACCAACCTTGCTGGTTGCATAAAAACATTAGATGTTACGGTTAATATTCACCCTATTCCTTTAGCAGATGCTGGAGATGATATATTTATCGAGTTTGGTGATGTAATTTATTTAAATGGAATAGCTCATGGGAATTATTTTTGGGATTCTCAAGATAGCCTGAGCTGCACATACTGTTTAAGCCCTTCAATTAGTCCTGCAGAAACCTCTACATACATTCTATATACAATGGATGAACATGGGTGTGAGAATTCGGATACAGTAATGGTTTTTCTAGACGGTGTTTTGTATATCCCAAATACGTTTACTCCAAACAATGATGGAATAAACGATTACTTTGTAATTAAAGGTGAAGAAATAAAATCATTTCAGTTATATATATTTAATCGGTGGGGACAATTAATTTACACTTCTGAAAAAATGGATCAATACTGGGACGGAAGGCACAAAGGTCTATTAGTTCAAAATGACACTTACATTTGGAAAGTAACCTACAAAGACTTTCAAAATAAACTTGTTAAGTTAATAGGTCATGTGAATGTTTTGCGATAATTAATTCGTGAATTTTGGATCTGTTTCCATAATATGATTGCACTTTTCGCAAGTTCTATTTTCTTCCGAATTATAGAACCTTCTAAACACCTCTAGGAAGTCATTAACAATGTCATTCAAAGTAAAACGTTCTTCATACAATTTATGATTACATTTATCACAAAACCACATTAAACCATCTCTATAATCAGTGCCTTTTCTAACCCTTTCAATTACCAGTCCAATTGAATTTTCGGGTCTAACCGGAGAATGCGGAGTTTTGGCCGGAAGCAAAAACATGTCTCCTTCTTTAATAGGAATTTTTAAAGCTTTTCCATCTGTTTGAACCGTTACTTCTATATCTCCTTTTAGCTGATAAAATAGCTCTTCTGTTTCGTTATAATGGAAATCTTTTCGGGCATTTGGACCACCAACAACCATAACAATATAATCCTTAGATAATGGATAAATACTTTTGTTTGAAACGGGTGGCTTTAATTTATCTTTATTGTCTTCAATCCATTGATTGAAATTAAAAGGCATACCTAATGACATAATAGCTGTTTTATTATTTAATTGTAAATGTACGAACTCTAAGCCACTTTTTACAATGAAAAAAATCAGTTACTATTATTTCTATAAAATTGGCTTGTGTTTACTACATTTGGTTTCTATAAAATTGAACCTTTATGAACTTAGACTTATCAGGAAAAACCGCAATTGTTTGCGGCAGCACGCAAGGTATAGGTAAGGCAACTGCTTTACAACTTGCCAAAATGGGGGCAAACATCATTTTAGTTGCCAGAAACGAAATCAAGCTTGCTTCGGTGAAGGATGAATTAGACAGCTCTAACGGGCAAAAGCATAACTATATTAAAACCGACTTTAACTTCCCAACAGAACTAACATTGAGCATTGAAGGATTTATCAAGGAAAATGGCCCTGTACATATTTTGGTAAACAATACCGGTGGACCTCCTGGTGGTCAGGCCATAGGAGCTCAAACTGATGAGTACACAAAAGCCTTCAACATGCACCTAATAAGTAATCAATGCTTAGCTCAAGCTGTGGTGGAAGGAATGAAATCTGAAGGTTACGGAAGGATAATAAATGTAATTTCAACTTCTGTGAAACAACCCTTAAATGGTCTTGGAGTATCAAATACCATAAGAGGAGCTGTTGCAAGTTGGGCTAAAACTTTAGCAAATGAACTAGGAGAGTTTAACATTACTGTAAACAATGTTCTGCCAGGTGCAACAAACACTGATCGTTTGCAATCTATTATTGAAAATAAAGCTTCAAAAACAGGAAGAAGTATTGAAGATATTAGCAATGAAATGACGAATCAAGTTCCTATGAAAAGATTTGCTGAAGCAGCTGAAATAGCAAATTCCATATCGTTTTTAGCATCTCCTGCTGCTAGTTATATTAACGGCATTAACGTACCAGTAGATGGTGGAAGAACAAAAAGCTTGTAAAGCAAAAAAGGGGAATCAATAGCTGAACCCCTATGTATTTGTATTAATTATTTCGTCATTTTAATCTAACACGAATCGCACTGGAAGCGTATAGCTTACGCGAACTCTTTTGCCTCTTTGTTCTCCTGGCTTCCACTTAGGCATAGACTCTACCACTCTGGCAGCTTCCTTTTTACAACTCTTATCTGCAGATCCTCCTAAAATTTTCACATCTGTAATCGTCCCATTTTTTTCAATTGTAAAATTAACATACGCTTGACCTTGAGAACCAGCTTCAGCAGAAATTAATGGGTATTTAATATTATCTCCCATAAATTGATACATTGCCTTCAATCCACCTGGGAATTCCGGCATTTCTTGAACAGAGATATAAACAGAATCCAATTCTAAGATATCAATAGGTTCATCTGAATCTCCCTTATCAAAAATATCCCAATTAATTGGAGGCTCATTATCTAAATTTGGATCAATGATTACCGGAACTGAAGCAACAATTGGTGTTTTCGCAATTAAAACTGTGTTAGTCTTTGTCTTTTTTTTAGGAACAACCACCTTTTTCTTTGGTTTTATTAAGTCGACCTCAATAATGGGCTCAGGTGCAAGTTCTGCTTTTAAATTACTTTCTATATCGGCTCCAAGATGTTCCGATTCTAGCCATTCAAAAGCAACTAATGTAAATGAAATTGCAACTATAAAACCTAACTGTAGAAAAGTATTCTTGTTATTCTCAAGATTAGCTGTTTTTGATTTTTTGTTTATCATGGCGTTTGATTTTTGTTTCCTAAAAAGAAACAAACACCTTGCCTTTATTTAATTTTAGCGGAATTTACAGCCTAACGCTAATAAATATTGTAGTAACGGTTTGTATCATAAGCAAACGGCCATCATTTACTTTACAAATAGCTTAAAACCCTTACCGTGAACGTTTACTATTTCGACATTTGCATCTTTTTTAAGGTATTTTCTCAATTTTGCGATGTACACATCCATGCTTCTTCCATTAAAGTAATTATCATCTCCCCAAACAGCATTCAGTGCATGATTTCGCTCTAAAACTCCATTGATATTCTTACATAGTAATTTAAGAAGTGCATTTTCCTTAGTCGTTAACTTTTGCTCATCACCACCATTAATCAACAAGCGTTGATTAAAATCAAATTGATATGTACCTACATTATAAGTCCCTTGGTCTTGTTGTTCATTCCCTTGAGTTCGTCTTAGGATTGCGCCCATTCGAACTAACAACTCTTCCATACTAAATGGTTTGGTCATATAGTCATCACCACCTACATTAAACCCATTGAGAGTATCTTCTTTCAGAGATTTTGCGGTTAAAAATAAAATTGGCACCTCTTTATCAATTCCTCTAATTTCCTTCGCCATTGTAAAGCCATCTTTTACTGGCATCATTACGTCTAGAATTAGAAAGTCGAAAGTTCCTTTAACAAATGTTTCAAAACCTTCTTGGCCATTTGTTCTTAGCGTGCATTCGTTCCCTTTAGCAACAAGATATTCTGACAACAATATTCCCAAATTTGGATCGTCTTCTACGAGTAATATTCTGGTCTTTCTATTCATGGTCTTTTTCTTTTTCAATAGGCAAGGTCAACACAAAAGTACTTCCTTTCCCTAAAATGCTTTCAACGTTTATAGTCCCACCGTGTTTTTCTACAATTGCTTTTACATAGCTTAATCCCAAGCCAAATCCTTTAACATCATGCAAATTTCCGGTTGGCACTCGGTATAATTTTTCAAATATTTTTTTCTGGTTTTCTTTACTAATACCAACTCCATTATCCTTTACTTTTATAACGATTCCTCCGACAATATCCTCCGTCGATATTTCTATCGAAGGCTGAATTGTCGTATATTTATTTGCATTGTCCAATAAATTATAAATCAAATTAGTAATGTGAACTTTATCTGCATAAAGCTGATCTTTGTTAGCTAGTTTAGATACTACAATTTGGCCATGTTTTTTTTCTACTTGTATTTTTACATTCTTTACTGCTCGATCAATAACATCATGAATGTTAAAAACTTCTTGCTTGAGTTTCAATTCACCTTTGTCAATAACTGCACTTTGCAATACATTTTCTACTAATACACCCAACCGCTTGTTCTCTTCGTTAATCATATTCACGAACCGACCCTGAGTTTCTTTCGAATTCTTAATTTCTGCATCATTTAAAGCTTCACATGCTAATGAAATAGTGGAAATAGGTGTTTTCAGTTCGTGAGTCATATTATTGATGAAATCATTTTTAATGATAGAGAGTTTCTTTTGTTTAAATATTGTGGAGATAGAATAGTAAAAAGCAAATATTATAATTAAAACAAAAATGGCAGAGATTGCCAACATCATCCACATCGACTTTAATATGAATGCCTTTTCATTCGGGAAATATAGGCTTAAGTATACTGGGCTACCAAAAATATCATTTGGGAACAAGGATATCTTAAAAGGACTTTCGTACAAATCAATTTGATTATCATTATCGTACTCGTAAATGGAATGATTCATTATATCAAAGACGCCCATCTGATATTTTGTGTTAATTCCATTTTTCTTCAACACAGATTCAATTATACTGTCCAAATCTGGCTGACTTATTCTCTCTGCATTTAAACCAAAGAAATCAAATGAAAAAATATCTGATACTAAACCTTCTACTATATCTGTTTTTTGATTCCATAAATCTTTGCTTACCGCATTAAACTTGGACGGTGTTGTATCGATTAATTCAATTGTAAACGCTGTATCATTGCCATACTTTTGCGAAATTATTTTATGCTTAGTTTGCGAACCCGTTTTTTTATTTTGCACCTGCTTTTCAACTACTTGAACATTAAACTCGTCGTGAATAGCAGTAAAAACTGTATCTAATTTATCCAAATAAGTAGCCTGATTATGCAATACCTTTCCTCCCTTTTGCAGTAATTGATTGAGAAGGTCTTTACTTCCTGCATTTTTATTCATACGAGAAATTGCTTCAAACCTATCTACATCATAAACAACTTCTACCAATGATTTACTAACATTATCTTCAAATTGAGACTTTCGCTGTTCAATAGCACTCTGTATCCAATAAACTTGGATAAAAACTAGCCCAATAAGAGCGATACCGCTCATTAAGGATATACCTAATATAAATTTTCTATTTAACAACTACTTATTTACTTTGAACAAATGTAACTGATGTATTTAAATCATCTTTCGGTTTAACAGTATTTAACAGTGATTACCTTTTAGGAAAACGAATTGATACTAATTCGAAATATTCAAAAAGAGCAGCACATAAATAATAAAACCTACCATTAGAAAATTGAAAAAAGATATTAATTTTAAAAACTAAAGCAGAGACATTCATTTATTGGATTGGCTATCCACAGAAAATAGGATAATAGTCCCCTTTCGTAAACCCTTCTTTTTTATTACATTTACGCCCAAAATAAACATTTAACAATGAAAATACTTAATAGATTCTCACTATTTATTCTAGCAGTTGTTACAATCAGCTCTTGCAATCTAGACAATGGTTTTATCCAAAAAAGAAAATACCAAAAAGGATATCACGTCTCTTGGAAAAAGAACATAATAACTAAAGTAAAAAATGAAACAGAGCCTGCTTCATTTTCTGCAGAAAGCACTGAATCTAAGTCAATCGATAGAGATAAAAACCTTATTTTGACAGCTTCAATCGAAAATAAAATTGAGTATTCTACTCCTTTAATTCGAAGCAACGCGGCTAAAAAAGATATTCAAACCAAAATGATTATTTCAACACCATGTGATATAATCATTTTTGAGAATGGAGAAGAAGTAGAAGCAAAAGTGTTAGAAATAAATGAGAATGAAGTAAAATATAGAAAATGTAATAATCTGGACGGGCCTTTATTGGTAGTCAGCAAAAGTAAAATATTTGCTATTAAGCATGCAAACGGGACTAAAACAATGATTAACGAGCCTGCTAATCAATATTCTTCATATGTAAGTCCTGAAGATGAACATGGGCCCCAAGATAAAAGTCAAGGCATTGCAATAGGGCTTTGGTTTTTTTTAGGAATTCTTGGTCTTCATCGTTTTTATCTTGGACACATTGGAATTGGAGTCCTTTATCTGCTTACAGGAAGTTTATGCGGTATTGGTTGGATAATTGATGGAATACTATTTTTAACCGGTGGATTAAAACCCAAAAATGGGAAATATTACGATAAGGTGATCTAATAGACCAATTAACGTTTTTTAGTGTTCAAACTATTGCGCTTAAAACTTATTGGATTAGACTGCTAATTGGGGTTATTTTATTCGTTTTACCAATTTTTTTGATACCGACAAATCTATTGCTTTCTGAGGCGACTTTCGACCAGAAACTTTATGGATGCGGAATGACAGAGGATTGCATCAGTCACTCATGCCGAAATTACAGTAATTCTGACTTAAATAAGCTCAGCTTCTGGTTATTGTGATTCTAATAGGAAAGTGGATAAGCGAAATGAAAAAATTATTACGTAGAAGATTTCACTAAGCAAATACCTAATAGAAAACCCTCTATCGATATCATATGAGTTCTTCCTTTTGTCATTTTAAAACTTAATTGTTAGTAATTTGAATATCTAAAATCGCTACTCACAGGTTAAATTCCATAGATTTGGATTGGAAACATAAACTCAAATTATGACATTATTTAAAAGGTTCTCACTTTTCATTCTACTAGTTGTTGCAATAAGTTCTTGCAACATAAATAATGGTTTTATTCAAAAAAGAAAATACCAGAAAGGGTATCACCTTTCATTGAAGAAGAAAATTAACAATTCGGATAACATAAAATCAGACGAATTAGAACTATTTAAAAACCAGAAATTAACAAATACTAATGCTTCCAAAGATGAAATTAGCAGGGCATTACCCGCTAATTTTAAAACGAATTCTAGTATTGCAAAAAAAAGCCAAAATCCAACTACAAAGGCTGTAACTAAAAATGAAATGGTTGAAGTTTTGAAGCAAAAAACCAAAGAGAACCATTTTGTCAACAACGGAATAAAAAAAATCGCGAGTGCTAATTTTAAGAATTATTCAAACACAACAAGTCAAAATTCTAATGACGATGACATGTTATTATTGCTGTACATTTTGGCCATTTTAATTCCATTTGTTGCAGTTGGAATTGTGACAGACTGGGATGTAACAGATGTAATCATTAATCTGCTACTTTGCATATTATGCTATATTCCAGGTATTATTCATGCTTTTATTAAGATAAGAGACAATTATTAATGCTAGTTAAAATAAAACTAGTCGTTTTATTAATTGTACCTCTAGTATTGTTAATACTTCCTGCTGATTTTTTTGACAATGGCCAATCTCTTTGCTTATCGCAGTTACTTTTAGAAAAAGAATGCCCTGGATGTGGACTAACAAGAGGCTTGCAACATCTAGGACACTTTGATTTTCAAAAAGCTTGGGAATTCAATAAATTATCATTTGTGATTTTTCCAGTAGCAACGTACTATTGGGTCCGGGAAATTATTAGTACAATTAAAAAAATTAAGTAGATTTTGGGAGCATATTTTCTAATATTCACTTTTGATCTATTTCTTCTTATATCCCCATTGGTGTATAAAGAGACTGTTATACTTTTTAATCCAAGAAAGTTGTTCTCCTCCTCGGGTAGAATTAATTTTTTGACTCAATACACTCTTCAGCTCTAACTGCCTATTAAACGATTTGTTTAATATTCTAATTAATTCATCTTGGGGAGTATGA
>JAQWQH010000211.1 GCA_029244805.1 Flavobacteriales bacterium | reverse complement strand
AGTTCGGAAATTAAAATGTTAGGTTTTGGAACGGAAAAAATTGAAGAAGAGATATCCATTCACTTATCGACTGAGGTAAAAATTCAACGAATGGATTTGGATACAACGCGCTCTAAATTTGCTTATCAGAATATTATCAATGATTTTGAGAATCGAGAAATAGATATTTTGGTTGGAACACAGATGGTTACCAAAGGACTTGACTTTGATAACGTTTCACTTGTTGGTGTTTTAAATGCGGATGATATGCTTTATTATCCAGATTTCAGAGCGTTTGAGCGAGCTTACCAATTAATGACTCAAGTAAGTGGTCGAGCAGGGAGAAAAAAGCACAGAGGTAAAGTAATAATTCAGACGCATACTCCTGAACATTGGATTATCCAGAAAGTAATGCAAAATGATTACGATGGAATGTATGATCAAGAACTTTATGAAAGAAAAAATTATCAATATCCACCATTTTACAGATTGATTAGGTTGACTGTTCGTCATAAAGAAAAAGAGATTACAGATACAGCTAGTGCAGAATTGGCAAAAATGCTTCAAGTAAAACTAGGTAACAGGATATTAGGTCCTGAGTACCCATCTGTTCCTAGGATTAAGAATGTTTACAATAAAGTAGTTACGATTAAATTTGAGCGAAGTGCATCTATTGCTAAGGTAAAAGCATACTTATTAAATAACCTTGCGAACCTTAAGCAAATTGATGGGTATAAATCGGTTCGTGTTAAAATTGATGTGGATCCACTTTAGCTCATTAATTCACTTGTTTCAAAATATAAGTCTTTGCTCATAGGTAAAGTTTGAATTATTTCTCTTAATAATTCTTCGTTATCAATTTTAAAAATCATCCAAAGATTATCCATGTTTTTATTCATGTAAACTTGTTGTATTATATTTTTTGTCATTAACTCTCCCATTCTTGCTTGCTCTTTTTTGATTATGTCTGGAGAGATTTGAGTGTAGGTATTTCTACGAAAATGAACCATGTAATTTTTCATAAGCTGTGGTTGTATTTTATCGCAATTTAAGAATTATAATATCTTTTAGTAAGTTTTTGAGGTGCACATTTCTTGTTGTGGGAAATTCTTATTACTTTGTAAATAAAATAATTCTAAATGAAAAATGTCTATAAATTAATTGTTTTGTTATCTGTTTTTCTTGGTTTTTTTTCTTGCAGTGGAAAGGAAGATGAAAATGAAACTTTGGAGCCCTCTAATCCTGGCATTGAAAATGGCAACAATGGATTGAAACATGCAGAAGGAGGGGAGTCGATTCATTATAAAGATTTGGAAAAATTTCTACCATCTGATGTAGAAGGATACGAGAAGGAGGATCCAGAAGGAAATTCATTAAATATGGCTGGTTTGTTGGTTGAAAGCGCATCAGCGGAGTACACAAATCCCAATGGAAACTACATTCGTGTTTCTATACTTGATTATAATGCAGCTCCAAGTGTTTATAAAACAGAAACTGCAATGTGGGGAAAAGGCATAACAATCGATTCAGATGATGAGTATGCTAAATCATTTAGCTTGAATAATGAGTTAAATGGTTGGGAATCTTTTCAAAAAATAAATAAAAAGGCAAATGTTGTAGTTGGTGTAGCAAATAGATTGTTAATTTCTGTTGAAGCAAATAATCAATTGGATGCAGAAAAGTCAAAAGATATTCTAGCTTTAGTAAATTTCAGAAGTATCATGATGGCAATAAATAGCTAAGAAATAAATAAATTTATTTTGCTGTAATAAGATTATTAATCTATTTGTGTGATTATTCCCACTTGAACAATATCATTGAATTCATACTCCAAAGTAAGAGTTTAGTCGTGTTGGTATGTGGGTTTTCTTTTTAATTAGAGCATAATCAATTAACTCCCAAATTTATGAACAAGAAAGTATATACTAAATGCGGTGAGAAAAACGATGCCTATGTAGCTGGTAATTTTTATCCAAGTTGGTGGTGTGTGCTTTCCAATGTGCTTTTTTCGAACAAGTATTGCATTTAACACAGCTATTATTGGAGCAATTATGAATGAAAGTGTAGTTGCAATGTTCACTAAGCCTTTTATTCCAAAATCGGTTGTTTTGACAAGTTCAATAATACTAAAACTACCGATTACAAGAATAAGAATTGTTGCAGTGTACATTTTGCTATTTTGTTTCTCGGGGCCATTTCCAAAAAAAATTAACGCTGATGTTCGCCGCATAGCTCTGCCATATCCATCAAAAACAGTTATACAAGTTCCAAACATTATTGAAAAAGAAGCTGCTGCGATAAGTAGATATGACCAGCTACCGATTGTTTCAGTATATAAATTTACTATCCCATTAGCAAATCCAGCAGGATCATTAGGGATTGTTTCTGAAGTACCATAAAGTAGGTAAGCACCCATGGTAATAAAACATAGGGAAAGTATTGCAGAAATCAAGTAGCCCAAGTTAAAGTCGAATAAGGTCTCTTTCATTGTTGGCGTATAACCAGTCTGTTTAATTCTTTCAATGGTCCATAAGCTATTCCATGTGCTTAAATCCAGAGCAGTAGGCATCCAACCCATTAATCCTAATAAAAAGAAAATTCCATCATCTGATTCAGGAAATATATTGCCTTCGAATAGTGGTTTTGAACCAATTGGTCCATGTATTATGGTCATCACAAATGCTATTAGGGTGGAGATGAGTAATACAATGCCTATTATCTTAATTAACTTATCTAAAACACTGAATTTGCCTGAGATTAAAATCCCTCCGCAAACAAAAAATAGTAGGAGGGTTGTTGCTCCAGAAGATTTAATTCCAAACAAGTTCTGCATAAAACCAGAGGTAACAAAGCCAACAGCTGAAGCTACCATGAACATTGAAACTAT
>JAQWQH010000122.1 GCA_029244805.1 Flavobacteriales bacterium | reverse complement strand
TTGACATAAGAGAAATAAGAATTCATTGTAGAGTCATTATCTGCCAATTGTTGTTTCAGAGATAAGATCTCATTATCTTTATCTTCAGCACCCGAATTTACCGTGCTATTAATTAACTCTTCTGTTTCTGCATCTTCACAGGAAACAAACGCTATTGCCACAAAGGCTATTAGAAAAACTTTTTTCATTTTAATCTTATTATTTACAACAATAGTAGGTATTATATTGAACAACTACTACAATGTAAAAAACGACTTCTCAACATTTTTATTTTAATGCAGTAAGATCTTTTACACCTAGCGCTCTCTCAACGGTAAACCCTTCACCATATTTAACGCCAATTAACCTTCCGAAAGCAATTGCTCTGCCTTTAATATGCTCTATAAATTCAATTGATGAAATCGGAGTTGCAGGCTCATCACTTTCTGGATTATAAAACTGAGAACCATATGCTTTAATAGCAGCCATTTTTCCATCAAACACTTCGGTAATATCAATTACAAAATCAGGGTCAATCCAATTATCTTGTATATAATGAAAAACTGACTGAGGCCGCCAATGAACCTGATGCTCGCCATTGTACTTTGTCTCAATTTTATTTAAGCCTGCTAAAAAACAAGCCCTTGAAACCAATTCACTTCCTCTACTGTGATCTGGATGTCTATCTGAATGAGCATTACACAATAAAACATCTGGTTGAAAATACCTGATTTGTTCAATTACTTTCTTTAATTCTTTTTCTGCATTATTAAAAAATCCATCTCCTAAATCCAAGTTGACTCTAGCATCAATACCCATTAATTCAGATGCAACTAACGCTTCCTTTGAGCGCAAGGCAGCAGAACCCCTACTTCCCAACTCTCCTTTAGTTAAATCTACAATCCCTACTTTTTTACCCTGACTAATATGTGTCATTAAAGTTCCAGAAGCAGCTAATTCCACATCATCTGGATGCGAGGCGAAAGCCAATATATCTAGTTTCATTAATCTATTTTTTTAAACTCTAATTCTGTGAAATCAAAATCTGGATTAGGTATGTCGATTCGCATTTCTTCTACCTCACCCTGAGAATCAATAACAAAACTACACTTTCCTTTTTTCAATGAGGGTAAAGCTGACATTTCTATCGTAAAGGTGTCATAATGCCAATGCTCCAATATAGCATGGAAAATAGAAGTTGGTAAAAATTGAACTTCTAATTTACCGTTGATTTGTTTTACTTCTGCTTTACCATACATTTCTCCATAATATATACCTACATATTGACCAAGTGGCATAGATGGTCTTGTATCTGGAACCCTTTTTTGTGCATTACTATAAGCTTCTCTATCTTCCGCCTCTTTTCCACTTTTATCAAATTCCAAAAACAAATCGCCCCAATCTTGTTTTTCTTCCATATTTGTATATTCATCTAAAACAGAAAACATTAGAGCATAGGGCAAAGAGTTTGTATTATTTGTTAAAACAACAAATCCTAAATCTAACTCTGGAACCATTACTGTCTGCGATATCATCCCATCGTAACCTCCTCCATGCGTAACTACTTTGTATCCGTTATAATCAAAAAGATCCCATCCTAACCCATAAGAACTAAAATGTTTCGTAGGCCATAATGACTCACTACCAGCTCCAACCCTCTTGCTTACATGCGGATGACGCATCTCTCTTACTTGTTCCTCAGAAATAATTGACTTTTCATTTAAAGCTCCATCATTCAAATGTAATTTTAACCATTGAGACATATCCTTTGCAGAAGAAATAATACTCCCGGCAGGACCAATATTATCCCAATTCATATAACCAACTTTAATATTAGTCCCTCCAATATTATTATGAGGAATAGCAACATTACTCATGCTTTTTATATCCTCAAAAGAAGTAATTGTTCTAGTCATACCAAGTGGCTTAAAAAAGCGTGTCTTAACATAGTCATCCCAGGAGGTCTTGCAGATTATTGGTATTATTTCACCCGCTGCTAAATACATAATATTTGAGTAACCAAATTCCGTTCTAAATGAATACCTCGGCTTTAAAAAGCCTGCTCTTCTGATAACTTCTTCTCGACCATGAGAGGAGCCGTACCAAATTAAATCACCACTGAAAGTTTTCAATCCACTTCTATGTGACAATAAATCCCTGATAGTCATAGAATGGGTCACATAAGGGTCGTACAGTTTAAAATAGGATAAGTAATCTATCACTTTATCGTCCCATTTCAATTTACCTTCGTCAACTAAAATTGCTATTGCTGCCGAAGTAAATGACTTTGAATTTGAAGCAATCGCAAAAAGGGTATTTTCATCAACTGCTTCTTTTGTATCAATGTCTCTTACTCCGTAACCTTTTGCAAAAACGAGAGAATCATCTTTAACTATCGCTACAGACATCCCAGGAATATTCCATGCTGTCAGATTTGTTTGAAAGTACTTATCTAACCTTTTTAAGGTTGCTTTTTGGCTTATCCCGAAAAAAGGAATAAGTAAACAAAGAAATACAAATGGATCAACCGTTCTTCGCTTATTACTGAACATATAGGTATATTTTAATCATAGCATTTTATTGGAAATGACAACATAAAACAATAATCCTCCGACGAAGTAAATTAACATTTAATTGTTGGCATACATTTTTCACTCCATACAAATATATTCATTAATTATCTTTTTTTGCCTTATGCAGTCAAGTATGAATTTTCATTTTATAGTAATTCCTGCGATAATGTTTTCAATTTTAGGTTTTTCTCAAAATAAAAGCTTAGATAATATTGAAATGTATTATGATCAAGGGAACTATAAAAAGGTTTATAAAAATTCCCATAAACTATTGCAAACAGAAGAGTTTAACAACAGTCCAACATTAAAGCTATTCCATGCACTAGCTGAATACCAACTATCTAAAACGAGAAAAAAATACTTAGCAAGCAATGCATATGAAGATTTCCGGCAATTCAAAAAACAAGATTCAAATAGATTGCTTAGCGGTAAATTTGACATATACATTTATGATATGCAGCTTGGAATAGCAAATGACATTAGATACCTAAATAATAAAGTGAGTGAAAAAGAAGCTTTAAAAACATACGCTATTTTTAAAGAACTATTTCCAAACACTATTCCCTTTGCCGAAATAACTGCAAATACGCCAATTCAGGAACAGTCAGTGATATCAGAACCCAACACTCAAGTGTTACGCGATAATATTATTTCATATGCGAAAAGATTTATAGGAACTCCTTACCTTTATGGAGGTAACTCAAAAAAAGGTTTTGATTGCTCCGGATTTACTCAATACATCATGAAACAACATGGATACAATCTTCCAAGAACTGCTAAATCGCAAGGAGAGAGTTATTCAAAACTTAAATTGAGAGATGTTACAAAAGGAGATTTAGTCTTTTTTGGATCTAGCAAGAATAACATTTCTCATGTTGGAATAATTTCTTCAGAAAAAGGAGCTCCAATTTCTATGATTCACGCTTCATCCAGTAAAGGAATCATGATAAGTAAAATTGAAAACAACAGCTATTGGACGCCCAAAATTCAATATTACACAAGAGTTGTTAAAGATTGAAATAATGAAAAAAATACTCATATTATTATTAACCTTATCAATTTCAATTGGATTCTCTCAAAACAAAATAACGCTTGTTATAGATCCAGGCCATGGAGGTAAAGATCCCGGAAATCTCCGATCAGACACCGCATTCAAACAAGAGAAAGACCTCAATCTTTCAATGGCTTTGCAATTTGGAGAGTATGTCAAAACATACTTGGGTCATGAAGTTGAAATAATATATACAAGAAAAACAGATATATTCATTGAGTTAAACGATAGAATAAAAATCGCAAATGATATTAATGCAAATTATTTTATTTCAATCCATTGCAACTCATCAACCAAACCTGAAGTTTTTGGAACAGAAACACATATTCACAACTTAAACACAAAAAAAAGCTCAGAACTTGCTAATATGGTTGAGTCTCAATTCAAAAATAGAGCAGGAAGAAATAGCCGAGGAGTCAAACTAAAAACAGACAGACGCTTTAACTTGCAGGTATTAAAAGATAGTAAAATGCCTGCTATACTGGTGGAAACTGGTTTTATGACCAATAAACAAGAAGAAAAGTACCTAAACAGTGAAAAAGGACAAGACTTAATTGCATCAGCAATATTTAGATCATTTCGGAATTTTGCAAAAAAAAACCACAACATATCGATGCGAACTCCAGAAAAAATAGACACTATAGCAGAAATTAAACCTGTTTGGAAGATTCAAATAATGGCATCTACAGGCCCTGTTGCTCTATCAAATCCGGATTTTAGATCATTGAACAAAACAATAGAAGAAGTTAAAATAAAAAAGCCTACAACCCCATTTAACTACAAATATTATGTTGGATCTTATAAAGAGAAAAAGGATGCAAAACAAGGCTTAAAGGAAGTTCGTCAATCTAGTTTTGGTGATGCTTTTTTGGTGAAATTCGACTAGTTATTGCGGCTACTAATTCATCAGGGACAAATACAAATCTAAATATTTCTCTTTTTGCGAATTCATAGAATATTTTTCTTCAACGGTCTTTCTTCCCGCCAATCCAATTGTCTTTCTTAAACTCTCATCTTCGATTAATTTCGAGAGCACATCAAACCATTCTTCCGGTGTATCAGCTAAAAAACCATTTATACCATTCGCTATTATTTCTGAATTCATTCCAACGGAAGACATTACCGCTGGTTTATTTACGGACATATATAAAAGGCCTTTCATTCCGCACTTTCCTTTTGTCCATTCATCTTCAGGAAGCGGCATAACACCAATATCTAGCATGTTGAAAAACTCAACTTCTTTCTTATTGTCCCAAGCAATGCCTTTAATATCTAAATCACTATTGCAGTATAAAGGATCGCCTATAACTTTAAATGCAATTTTCTCTTTATACTTTTCCTTTAATTTAATTAGAACAGGGACAATCGTTTCAAAGTGCTTTATTGTTGTATGACTTCCAACCCATCCAATGGTGACAGGACCTTTTTTTAAATCTTCTATCTCCTTATATTTATCGGTATCTATTGTAGAAGGTATAATCGATACACTTTTATTATACTTTAATGCAAACTCCTTTAAATAACTATTACCCGCTGAAACATGCGACACCAATGGCAATATCTTTTTTATTTTATCTGGATTTTTCAAGAAAGACAATCTTTGATTTCCTTTAGAAACATCCTTAACCCAGATAGCGTCATCAAAATCAAACAAAACTGGGACTCCACTTTTTACTAACCTTTTTTCAAAAAAAATAGAACTTGTAAGAATTGCCTCCCTAAAAACCACAACTAAATCATATTGACTAATTGACTTTAAGTCTCCTTTACGTTTCCTTAATGACTTTAGGCCGATTAAAGCTTTTTTCAGATAATTACCATGTGAATAAAGAATCTTATCATCCGCTTCAGAAATTATATTTTTCAAATCGCATACAACACCATTGTCTTCCAAATAAGAAAAATACTGTTCAAACCTATACCTTTGACCCGGAGCACGATCTATGCGATGATGCGCGATAAACAATATTTTTTTCATTCTCATTTCATTTTTCTACTAACAGCATGCCAATATGGCAAACCATCTGAAACAACAACATCTTCCATACCACAGGACTCTAATATTTCAATTAGTTCTTTTTTACTAAATCGCTGTTCCAAAGGTGTTCCAAAACGATCTAAAGCATCATTTTTAATGATATTCCAGCTTTTATCATGATAGTAAGATAATGGTATCTTTTTCCAAGTTCTACCTTTTGGTGATAATATTTTAAAAAGTCGAGCCAACAAAACACAAGGCATATAAACGAAAAAAGCAATAAAATCGCATGTTATTTTTTTTAGTCGATTTGGCATTGAAGAAACAATTTTTCGGATGATCGTAGACATTTTGAACAGGAACTTATACCCAGCACCTCTATTATCAAGACTGTAATATAAATAAATCAATAAATATCCACCTTTCTTTATTTTCCTTACTGTATCTCGAACAGCCTTCTGAGTATCCGGAATATGATGATAAACTCCAACACCCATTGCGAAGTCAAAACTTTCATCCGCAAAAGGGATAGAATCTACACCAGCCTGAGTAACTCTTACATTTTTCAAATCTTTAGTAAGGTGAGATGCAGATAAAACTGCTTTACTGGGGTCGATTGCTTCTATAAACTTAACTTTATCAGCTAAATACTTTGACCATCTTCCTGTACCGCAGCCCATGTCTAAAGCCACAGAAGAAGAATTACAAATCTCTTCAGTTACGATGTCAAAATATTGATCTCCAGCATTCTTTATTTCTTCATCCGAAAAACTAGAAAACTTTGTCCATTCCTCCCCAAAAGAATTAACAGTATCTACATCAATATTCTGATCGGAATCCGACACAAATGAGGCTATCCTAACATCGTTAAATTCAATCTCCTTTTTAGGTTTTTCTGAATATTCTAACATGATTTTTTTTTCTAATCAAATATCAATATTAATATCATAAATATCAACTAATTTACTACCCACAAATATAATTCAATTACTACTAATTATATAAAATATGGCATTGGTTTTGCACAATTTAAATTTGATATTTATAAAAGTTTCAATTTAACGATTCAAAAGCTACCTTTGTGAAGTGATAAGAATTCCTAAAAATAATACACCTAGATCTTT
>JAQWQH010000184.1 GCA_029244805.1 Flavobacteriales bacterium | reverse complement strand
AATGTACTATTTTTGTGCCGAAATTTTGAATTAGGATTTTTACAAAACATATAATATGTCTCAAATTAAAGGAAAAGTATCACAGGTAATTGGTCCTGTAGTGGATGTAAGCTTCGAGGATGCAGATAGCCTTCCAAACATCATGGATGCTATTGAAATTAAAAAACAAGATGGTTCAGTACTAGTTTTAGAATGCCAAAAGCACATTGGAGAAGACAGTGTTAGAGCTATCTCCATGGATTCTACAGATGGTATCCAAAGAGGAGCTTTAGCAATTGCAACTGGAGCTCCAATCACAATGCCCACTGGCGAACAAGTGAAGGGAAGATTATTCAATGTAATTGGTGAAGCTATTGATGGAATTGAACAATGTGATAAAGAAGGTGGTTATCCTATTCACAGAGATGCTCCTAAATTTGAAGATTTATCTACTTCAACTGAAGTATTATTCACTGGAATTAAAGTGATCGACTTAATTGAGCCTTATTCAAAATGTGGTAAAATTGGTTTATTCGGTGGTGCAGGTGTTGGTAAAACTGTATTGATTATGGAGTTAATCAACAACATTGCTAAAGGATACGAAGGAATGTCGGTATTTGCAGGTGTTGGTGAAAGAACACGTGAAGGAAACGATTTGTTGCGTGAGATGATTGAGTCTGGTGTAATTAAGTACGGTGAAGCTTTCGAAAAAGATATGGAAGAAGGTGGATGGGACCTGACTAAAGGTGATAAAAATGAGTTAAAAGACTCTCAAGCTACATTGGTTTTTGGTCAAATGAATGAACCTCCAGGAGCACGTGCTCGTGTTGCATTATCTGGTCTTACCATGGCTGAGTATTTCCGTGATGTAGAGGGTGATGGTCAAGGAAATGATATATTATTCTTTATTGATAATATATTTAGATTTACACAAGCTGGTTCAGAGGTATCTGCACTTTTAGGTCGTATGCCTTCTGCAGTAGGTTACCAGCCTACATTGGCATCTGAGATGGGTGCAATGCAAGAACGTATTACGTCAACAAAAAGAGGTTCTATTACATCTGTACAAGCTGTTTATGTTCCTGCAGATGATTTAACGGATCCTGCACCGGCAACAACATTTGCTCACTTAGATGCAACGACGGTTCTTTCTCGTAAAATTGCTGAGCTAGGAATTTATCCAGCGGTAGATCCTTTGGATTCTACTTCTAGGATTTTAACCCCTGCGATTTTAGGAAACGAGCATTACGATACGGCTCAAAGAGTTAAAGAGATACTGCAACGTTACAAAGAGTTACAGGATATTATTGCGATTCTTGGTATGGATGAACTTTCTGAAGAAGATAAGTTAGCTGTACATAGAGCAAGACGTATACAACGTTTCTTGTCTCAGCCTTTCCATGTTGCCGAGCAATTTACAGGATTACAAGGAGTATTAGTTCCTATTGAAGATACAATTAAAGGATTTAACATGATTCTTAATGGAGAAGTTGATCAGTATCCAGAAGCTGCTTTTAACTTGAAAGGAACAATTGAAGAAGCTATCGAAGCTGGAAAGAAAATGGCAGCTGAAGCTTAATTAACGCAAAATTCATTCTATTATGAACGTTGACATTATAACACCTGACGAAAATTTATTTACGGGAGAAGCGTCTTCTATAATTGCTCCTGGAAGTGATGGATCATTGGGAATATTAGACAATCATGCACCGCTTATTTCTTCTTTAAAAGAAGGAGAAATAACATTAACAACTTCAGAAGGTGAAAAATCTTTTAATGTCAAAGGCGGAGTTATTGAAGTGCTAAATAATAAAGTAATTATTCTAGCGGGGTAATTACAATAATACTTGAACTTAAAAAGGCTCGATTCAAATGAATCGAGCCTTTTTTTATTATCCCAATATACCATCAAATAATAGGTTATTTTTTTTGTCCAAACAGAAAGTTAATTCCAAAATCAAAATCAATCGAGGTATTTCTAAGTCCATCTTCGGTGATATCTTTTAACCCGTGCTCATATAAGAAGTCAAACCCAAAAGAAAATCTTTTCCCCAGCGCTAAATCAATTCCAGCGCCATATGTTAAACCAAAATCCGTAGCACTGTATCCTGACAAATCTGGAATTTCAACTGGAATTTCATTACCACTACCATCGGTAATAAAAGTTCTATTATCCATTAAAAAAGCTACATAAGGGCCAAAGTTAAGATCAAACTTAAACTTATTTCCAAACCCGATATGCAAGAACGCTGGAATATCAAAATAATTTAATTTTTGAGTTACATCCTCTACACTACTTACCCCTGTTAATGGGTTTTCAACCAAGCCAAAATTAGAAACTGTCCAACCTTTTTCTTCAACATCAAAATCCGTTTTAAAAGCAAAAACCTTATTCAAATGATAAACTACAGTCACTCCATACAATCGTCCAATGTTATTATTTATACTAGCGCCACTAGAATCCGGAATCAAACCTGACACATTCGTAACATTAACACCTCCATTAACTCCTATTTCCCAACGGTATAATTCTGAATCGGATTCACTAGGAATATCATTATTTATAGCACCTCCTTGACCAAACATTAAACAAGGAAAGAATAGGACAATAAATAGACTAATTTTTTTCATTTATTATAGATTTATTTAGCAAGGATAAGGTATCTCGGCATCAAAACAAAAAAGGCGAAATAAAAATTCGACCTTTTTTGTTTATCATTTGCTATTGGTCAATGAATTGCAATTTAAATATTTCCAAGAATTCTATTAATATTGGCTTCCTCCAAATAAAGACATATTTCTAAAAAATCTGTTTTCATTTGAAGATGAATAAAACCTGAATATCACAACCAAACGATAATCTTTTATCCAAAAAGATTCTTCAATACTTCCCCTATTTTTCCAACTTGAATTACTTCTATATCATAGTTAGACACTGAAATACCTTTATTATATTTCGAAATATAAATTCTTTCAAAGCCCATTTTCTCGGCCTCTACAATGCGTTGATCAATTCTCGGAACTGGGCGAATCTCTCCGGATAAACCAACTTCTGCAGCAAAACATGTATTTGGTGCAATTGCAATATCTACATTCGATGACAAAATAGAACACACCACAGCCATGTCTATTGATGGATCATCAACCTTAATACCTCCTGCGATATTTATAAAAACATCTTTTTGAGCTATTCTAAAACCACATCGTTTTTCCAAAACTGCGAGCAACATATTTAATCTGCGTAAATCAAAACCTGTTGCTGTTCTTTGCGGAGTGCCATAAGCGGCTGTACTTGCTAAAGCTTGAACTTCAATCAACATTGGTCGAGCTCCTTCCATTGTAGATGCAATAGCTACTCCACTTAAGTTTTCATCGGTATCGCTAATTAAAACTTTACTAGGATTCTTAACTTCCTGCAATCCAACGGAATCCATTTCATAAATACCTAATTCATTCGTACTACCAAAACGATTTTTCACACTTCTTAATATTCTGTAAACATGGTTTCGATCACCTTCAAATTGTAAAACCGTATCAACCATATGTTCTAGAATCTTTGGCCCTGCAATAGCTCCATCTTTTGTAATATGACCTATTAAAACAATAGGCACCCCTAAAGTTTTCGCATACTTTAATAATTCGGAAGTGCATTCTCTAATTTGAGAAATACTTCCAGGCGAAGATTCTATTACGGCAGTATGCAAGGTTTGTATAGAGTCAATTATTACAAAATTTGGCTGCAGCTCTTTACAATGATGTAATATGTTTTGTGTATTCGTCTCAGTTAGTAAATAACAATTCGTCATCTCACCACCTATCCGCTCAGCACGTAATTTTATTTGCTCTTCACTTTCTTCGCCAGAAACGTAAAGGGTTTTCAA
>JAQWQH010000147.1 GCA_029244805.1 Flavobacteriales bacterium | reverse complement strand
AGGCGTTCGAGGCTGTCATCTGAACATTATAAACACCATCGTTTATATAGGTGTGATTGGGGTTTTGAGCGACCGAAGTGTTACCATCTCCAAAGTCCCACTGCCAGGCAAAAGGCGCATTTGTTGAAAGATCCGAAAACTGCACAACACCATCACATGTGTAATTAATATCACTAGAAAAATCTGCAGAAGGGGGCGTCGTGTTTTGCAGTATAAAAATAGTATAATCTTCAATCTGCCCAAATTGAGGGGGTGCACAAGGATCGGATGCGGCAGCTAGATCGTAGTCTGCCCAAACCCTCATTCGCAATGGAGCATTTAAAATAGCGGAAGATGGAACCTGAAAATCTCCTTCCGTAACCAAAGAACTTGGGCTATAAACAATTTGCTCAGAAGCGTTATCGAAAAAACCATCATTATTGTAATCAATCCATACAGCACATTGATGGAAAGTTGGATTATCGTGAGTTATAGTAATTGGATACGTATACCCAATAAAAAGTGCCGTTGAATCGCAGGTAAAATCTGAATACCCCTCGGATGCATCACCAGAGGATCGGTCAAGATTTCCTAAAGTCACGTTGGTAATACCAAATCCCAATGAACCATTTTGGGTATTGGGGACGCAAGATGCTGATACAGGATAAGTTGCACCTATGTTTATTGAGATATAATTATTATATATTAGTGTATTACTTCCTGTTGAATTGGTCACTGTAAGCGTTACATTGTACAATCCAGAGTTTGCATAATTGTGAGTTGGGTTTTGAAGTGTATCGGTATTTCCATCGCCAAAATCCCATAGCCATTGAGTAGGATTATTAGCAGAAGCGTCGACGAATTCAACAACTCCGGAACATGAACTGGTAGAAAGTGCAGAAAAACTAGCCAAAGGCAGAATATTCGGGCACGGAACTAAACCAAAAGTGCTTGCTAGACCATTTGAATCAGGAGATACCACTGTAGTCAGTAGACTATCATTTTCATCATAAACTCTGTAGGATATAAAACTGTAAGAGAATGAGGTAGGAACACTTGGGTCTGGCGACCACACAATATCTATGGAATCTCCAGACTCTACGGAAAACGAAATATCCTCTGTATCGGCCCATGCATAACTTAGATTTTCAAACGTACCCGTTACTTCGAGGTTACCATTGATAAAAACCTGCATAAAAGAGCCGCCCCATCCATTTCCATAAGCACCGGGGCCAAGCTCAACTTTGTAAGTACCGCATTTAAAACCGCTAGGGCAGGCTAATAAACCTAATACATTTTCAGGACCACCATTAGAGCCGGTACCATCGCCATTTCTTGTTTCAAGGAGGTTGTTGTTACCATCAAAAATTTCATACTTACAACAATCTGCATCGGATCCATTTCGTTTAAATAGAACACTTACAACATCATCAATATTGACGGGAAAGTAAAAATCAAAAACATTTTGGCTTGAACCAAGCGTGACATCTGGATATACAATTGCATTGTTTATTTTTACTGCTATCGAATTGCCTTCCCATCCATCGCAAAACAAGGAATTGGTTCGAGACAACCTTATTCTATAATCGCTACAAGACTGCGAAAAAAAAGTACCGCTCAAAAGACAAAGTACTGAAAACACAATGAGCTTTTTCATAAAATTTTAATTTTGTTTAACAAAAATACAAAAACATTAAACAATAACCAATTATATTCATGACAGAAAACAAAAAAGCCCCCCATTTGTCACCTACTTTTGTTTTCTTTATTACAACTTCCACAATAAAATTACAAATAATTGATGCTATAATAATTTCTGTGCAACTGTATTCGGAGTATGAACATTCTCAGTAAAATTAGTTGTAAGTGTCCTTTTACGGAAAAAAATGACCCGGAACTACAAATTCTTTATTCATTCGGTTGAATGATGTAACTATTTCAATTCAATCGCTGACAAGGTATTCATCATTAGAGAAGCAATCGTCATCGGACCTACACCTCCGGGAACTGGAGAAATGTGCGAACATTTTTCCGAAACATTTGCAAAATCGACATCGCCAAGTAATTTGAATCCTGATTTTTTTGAAGAGTCCTCTACTCTATGAATTCCCACATCAACGACTACTGCACCTTCCTTCACCATATCAGCAGTAACAAACAATGGCCTACCAAC
>JAQWQH010000125.1 GCA_029244805.1 Flavobacteriales bacterium | reverse complement strand
CTCAATCAACCACTCGTGATAGGGTAATTCATTATTTTCAGGATTCGTTTGTGGAGCAACAGTGAATTCTGAAATGGAAAACTTAAACTCATTCATAGCCTCCTTTATAGCGTGCTCTACTTCTTTACCAATTACATGTTCGCCAAATGCTGAAATAAAATGTTTTATCCTTCCAGAAACAATCACTCTATAAGGGCTTGTAGAAGTAAACTGAACGGTGTCTCCAATATTGTATCCCCAAAGTCCTGCATTGGTAGAAATAATCATCACATAATTAACTCGAACTTCAACTTCTCCTATTGTCAATCGTTTTGGGTTTTCATCATAAAACTTAGCTGCTTCAATAAACTCGTAGAATATTCCAGAATTTAATAAAAGTAACATCCCTTTTTCTTTTTGAGAATCCTGATAGGCAAAAAATCCTTCAGATGCAGGATACAATTCTATACTATCCACGCTTCTACCAATCATTTCTTCAAATTTTGCACGATAAGGTTCGTAATTAACCCCTCCATAGACAAAAAGCTGATAGTTTTTAAATAGCTCACCTACTTTTTTATTGGATGTTTTTTGAAGTTTTTCATAATACATTTGTATCCAAGATGGAATTCCTCCAATGAGTGTCATGTTCTCATCTTTGGTTTCTTCAACAATTGCGTCCACTTTCGCTTCCCAATCATCAATACAATTGGTTTCCCAACTTGGCAATCTGTTTTTTTGTAAATATTTAGGGACAAAATGGGCAACAATACCAGATAATCGACCAATATTAATCCCGTTTTTTATTTCTAATTCTGGGCTTCCTTGCAAAAAAATCATTTTCCCATTTACAAAATCAACATTTCCTGTTTCTTCAATATAAGATAACAAAGCATTTTTTGCTGCTTCAATATGAGACGGCATTGATTGTTTGGAAATTGGAATGTATTTAGCTCCAGAAGTAGTTCCTGATGTTTTTGCTATGTAAGTAGGCTTTCCTTTCCATAATACATTTTCTTCGCCATTTGCAGTTCTTTCAAAATAGTCTTTTAAGCCTTCGTAGTCTCTTGCCGGAACTCGTTTAACAAAATCTTGATGTGTTTTAATGCTTTGAAAATCATGGTCTTTTCCAAAGGAAGTGTTTTTGGCTTGAGTAATTAGTTTTTGAAAAACTTTTTGCTGAGTTTCTATTGGGTTAGAAGCCCATTTTTTTATGCTTTTTGTTGCTTTTTTAGCTAGTATTTTTGCTCCTAAAGTTTTTAAAAACATAGTTTATTCGAAGTCTATAAAATTAGTAGGATCAATTGGATAACCATCACTCCATAATTCAAAATGTAAATGAGGTCCCGTAGACAATTCTCCAGTATTACCTGCTGTAGAAATAACTTCACCAGCTTTAACTAATTCTCCTTGCTCTTTAGTAAGCAGGGAATTATGCTTGTAAACTGAAATTAAATTATTAGTGTGTTCGATAATAATTACATAACCAGTTTGAGTGGTCCATTCTGAAAATATTACGGTCCCGTCTGCAACAGATTTTACTGGTGCGTCTATTGAAGTAACAATATCAATGGCATAATGCTTTTCGCGTGCGTTGAACTCTTGCGAAATAGTTCCTATGACTGGGGGAAATAAAACAAGATTAATTTCAGAATTATTGATTAACGGGTTGTATTTATCTTCTAATGATACTTTTTCCCTTAACAACGAATCTTCTTTTGAAGTGTTTATCTCTATACCTGTTAAATCTATCTTAGCAGCTTCAATAATTGAATCTTTATTGAAATTTACGCTTGACACATCTCCTTTTAAAACTTTTTTTATAGAACTAAAATAGAGTTCATTTATTTTAATTACTTGCTGTAAG
>JAQWQH010000075.1 GCA_029244805.1 Flavobacteriales bacterium | reverse complement strand
AGAATCAGGAAATGATTGAAGTGTCAGTCCATCCAAATCCAACGGAAACTAATTTAACCTTTCAATTAAATGAAAATAGTAAAGAATATAAATTAGAGATATTTGACATTACAGGTAAAGTTTATAAATCAAAAAGCTTGAATGGGGTTAGCACAACGATAGATGTTGCTGATTTAAGCAAAGGAGTTTATTTGTATTGCATACATAATAGAGATGGTTCCAGGCTATCAAGAGGTAAGTTTGTTAAACAGTAACTTTAACTGAAAGTATAAAAAAGGCTAAAGCAATCCTTAAGCCTTTTTTTACTCAATAATTATCTTTTGTGATTCAATAATCCCTGTTGACAAATGCTTTATTGTAATAAAATAAATACCCTTTGGAATTTCAGATACATTCAATTCAAATGAATCAGACATTACCTTATTTTGGCTCACCCGTTCACCGGCAACATTAAATAGCTGAAAAGTAAATAGGTTTGATTCTGATGATTCTATTCTGAGTATATCGCTAACTGGGTTTGGATACATGCTAATTCCAGTTTGACTAACATCAGGAATACCCAAACTTGGATTATTAATTAACTTCATAAAACAAAAATCAAACACATTTCCTGATACCATTTTACGAACAAATCCACCACCAAATAGAGTTCCATTGCTGAAACATAAATCTTCAATCCCACTTTCTTCAGAATCAAATTCTTCAAGAAAAAATCCACCGTTATTATAATTGGCATCATACACTCCTTGACTATTGATATTAATGATGAAAAACCCATCGGAATCAACTGAGGTAGACGAAGAGTCATTTATTGCATAGGATGAAACGGCAATATCTCCATTAGGTGTCCAAGCCATATCTGTTGATTCTAAAATCCAATCAGGTAAACTAAATGAAGTAACATCTAATTGCGTTCCTAAAGTATCTTGCGCAAAAAGAGTAACATTTCCATAACCCGATCCAACAACATTGATTAATGAATAGATGGTGTCATTGGCATAATAATTTGAAACAATTGTATTGTCGTTATTAGGAGACAACTCAAATACGCGGTATCCTAATCCAGCATAATTCAGATTAATATCACCATTTTTCTTAACCAATATCATTAAGCACATATTATTACTTCCGGGTCGATAATAACCTGAAAAGAAATAGTTGTCGTCTATTTCAACCATATCAGTCAAATAGCCGCCTGATCCATGTTTTGCTATAAGCGTTGATGATAAACTATCTGCAAGTTCTCCGTTTGAATCCCAAATACGAATGCCCGTAGTTCCAAATGTCGTATCCAAAGTTCCATTATAATGTAATCTACCCATGAGAGGGTGGTCCGTTAGACTTATTTTATTTTCTGAGGTACCGCAAAACACTAATTGTTCATTCGATGTAACAGATATTCCATTTCCAACATCATATCTTCCTAAATTTGGAGTAAAAAACCCACTGTCAGCAAAACTAGTATCCACTCGTCCTGAAAAATGAATTTTACCTATAAAAAGATGCAAAGTATCTTGAACGCCGTAATCTAAAGAATTACCAATAAAATAAATGCCTGAATCACCAACACCCATATCAGTAATTGAAGAATGGTTGTCTCCAGGAAAATCGAAACGAATATAGCCTGAATCATTAAATGTAGTATCCAAATTTCCGTGATAATCTAACCTCCCTATGATGGCGTCATAATTCAATGCTGTATCGTAATGCCCTGTGTAACCGGCAAAATAAAGCACAGAATCTAGGACTTTTATTTTAGACAAGTAATCGTATTCGTCAATATCAACCTCTACTTTCCCAGAATCACCAAATAACAAATCCACATGCTCAGGAACTTGAGCATGCACGCAATAGGTTTGAGAGATGAATATTGCAATAAAAAGTGTCCTTAGCATCTATTTTGTAATCACAAGTCTATGCGAAGATACTGAACTGTTATTTAAAATTCGTACTAAATAAACCCCATTTGGCATGTTTTCTAAATTCAACTCCTCCCTAAATGTCACCGGAGTTATCGATTCAATAATTTTCCCATCAATTGATATAACCTGAATTTCTTTGGCTAGATATACTGTTTCGATAACAACTGAGGCTGAAGCTGGATTAGGATATAAACTGACAACTTCGGAATCGTCCGCATCAATCACACTTGTCGCACCAGTGTAGCATGTTAATCCACTTGGTGACACACTATTTCCAGCATTTTGTATATCCGATTGAAGCACTTCGCCATAATACGAATCGGCTAAAACATAAGGAAATATTGGATCACCATTATTATCTGTACTCAGAAAATAAGCATACGTTCCATTTGGATATTCCGGCGTATAACAATACCTACCATTGAATTCATCCAATGTGCCTAAACCCGTTACATATTCATAATCTTGAATATAAGTACCTAGGGGAAAAGATGCTGAAACCGCTGGGCCTGGGGGAGTTGAATTTGAACCACCTGGTAAAATTGTACGATCTGTAATACTTCTCAACTGATAGCTGCTAACCATTCTTGTTACACCACTAGCGGTATTGGTTGGATTAGTATATCCAAATGGTCCATAAATAGGGAATCCATCAAATGCGTAACCTATAATTACGGAGTGTCCAGTTGAAGGGTCGGTATATAAAGCAAAAGGAGTTGCATGATAATGATAAACACCTGTCATAGTAGCATGTCCACCACCTGAAGCATCCATAGTTGGTCCTTCCGAAACCCAAGCATCCGCATCCCAATTTCCATCACCATTTCCAACATTTGCATCTTGAACTGAACTATATGACTTTCCGTCTCCATAACCAAACAATACAACACCATTAATGGCAACGCCCAGAGCTCCTCCAAAAGGTGTATTCGTTTTGGCACCTGCCTCTTCGATTGGGGTACGAGGAATTTTAAAAACCCATTCTTGACTAATAGGAACATTTGGGTTCTGCAGCCAAGGCCCCATATTATAACTGGGTAAACCATTCGCTCTTACGTAAACATCGGATGCGTCATAACAAACTGTTTTTACATCTGATGAATCGGTCATTTGGACACTAGAGGTTGTAGGTGGAGGCCCAGGGTAAAAATCGTAATATGCCATATCTCCATTTACATTCAGCACCCAAGATTCTATTTCAGGGCTTTGACCGAAAATCAATAAATATGCTGAAGACCCAATAATTGTAAGTAGTATTTTTTTCATATGTTCAGTTTATGCTGTAGTTCTAAATATACAAAAATTATCCATCACAAAACTCTACTTGACTAGAGTAAAGTCTTACAGTTTGCGATTTAAATGATGTGATTTAAAAGGTAAATAAATACAAAATAATTGCACTATTCTAACAATGAATCAATTATCCTTTGTTCTATATGGGAAGATTCAGCTACATTTGGCGGCAAGAAAATTCAAAAAAACAAAACCTTTTCTTAACTCAACCAATTCTTGCTAAAAAAGAAGGTTTTAAATTATTTTAAATGAACGCAAAAAACAAAAGAATTGCAATAGTTGGCGCAGGAAATCTAGGAACATCTCTAGTAAACGGCTTGATTAATTCAAATAACTTTTCAGCAACCAACTTTAGCTTAAGTAAAAGAAAAACGACTTCGTTGTCTTCTTTCAAAGAAAAAGGATGCACCGTTACCAGCAATAACCAAGAAGCCATTGAAAATGCTGATATTATTGTACTGGCCGTATTGCCGCAAAAAACGGATGAAGTCCTGAAAGAACTGGCTAATTCTCTGAATAACAACCAGCTCATAATATCTTTAGTTACAGGTGTAAAAGTTCAAGAAATTCAAAATCAAATTGGTGAAAACATTCCTATTGTAAGAGCTATGCCAAATACAGCAATTGCTATTCGAGAATCAATGACATGTATTTCTACAAGCCCTCAATGGAAAGAGCATATTCCAATTGTTCAAGAAATTTTCGAACAAGTTGGAGAAACTGTTATCATCAATGAAGACCAAATGACATCAGCCACAGCTCTTTGCGCATGTGGAGTTGCATTTTTCTTAAGAGCTATTCGCGCGGCAACGCAAGGGGGAACAGAAATAGATTTCCATGCTTCTGCAGCTCTAAAAATGGCTGCTCAAACGGCAAAAGGTGCTGCTTCATTATTACTGCAAAACAATTCTCATCCCGAAGATGAAATCGACAAAGTCACATCTCCTAAGGGCTGCACTATTGCTGGACTAAATGAAATGGAACACAGTGGATTTAGTTCCTCATTTATTAAAGGAATTACAACTTCTGCTGAGAAGGCTAAGGGGCTGTATTAAATAAACATCTCTTAACAAAGAGAGACTATTGCAGCATTGATGTCTACTTAATTTTCATAGAATAATGAATGAATTCCACAAAGTTTTCGAAAAGAGGGAAATTCTTAGTATACCCAAATACTTTTCGTTTTTTTATTTTGATTAGCTTTGCTCGTGATGGGGCAATTTACAAACAAAATAATTTGGATTACAGGTGCTACTTCGGGAATTGGAGAAGCATTGGCATATGCACTCTCTGAAAAAGGAGCAAAATTAATTCTCTCTGCCAGACGAATCGATGAATTGGAAAGGGTTAAATCAAACTGTAAAGGTGAAGCCTTGTCTTTACCACTTGACTTGTCTGAAATTGAGGCATTCGAATCATTAACAGAAAAAGTAATTTCCCATTATGGAAGAATTGACTACCTCATAAATAACGGTGGAATTAGCCAACGTTCTGCAGCTTTTGAGACGCCATTAGAAATCGACAGAAAAATAATGGAGGTCAATTATTTTGGAAATATTGCTTTGACAAAAGCTGTCCTTCCACAAATGCAAAAGCAAAAAAGCGGCACCATCGTTCCAATTAGTAGCTTAAGTGGAAAGTTTGGCTTCTTTTTACGTTCAGCCTATGCAGCTTCTAAATTTGCTTTGGTTGGTTTTTATGAATCACTTCGATTAGAGGAAGAGAAAAACAACATACAAGTATCTATTGTTTTTCCCGGGTTTATTAAAACTGACATTTCTATAAATGCTTTATCCAAAGATGGTAAAAGCACGGGTGAAATGGATAATAATCAAAAACAAGGAGTGACAGCTGAAAAATGTGCTCAACAAATTATTAAAGGCCTAGAGAAAAGCAAACTGGAGATTCAAGCTGGAGCTGGAGAGTTAAAAGCAATTACTCTTAAAAGGCTTTTTCCTAAACTGTTTCAAAAGATTATTAGGAAGCAAAACCCTCAATAATTTAAGCTACTTTTTCTCTTATCGTATCTCGAAATTGTTCAAACTCTTTAAAAAGTTGGTCAAAACTTTCTAGTTCGAAATAAAGTGTTTGCACAACATCCGTTTTAAACTCCGTGTTTATAACTTTCTCCAAACTAAAAGGAACAACCTCTACGTTTGCACTCAAGCTATGCGTTGTTTCACCAAAAGAAGAACAAATTCCAGCCCCATAAACTTTTAGTCCATTTTCATAAATTAAACCAAATTCAATTGTAAACCAGTACAACCTTTGTAACTGAACAACAACTTCTTCATCGTCAATAAACTCAACGCCTAAATCCCCAAAATCTTTCATAAACTGGGCAAATTTTGGATCTGCCAATAATGGTGTATGGCCAAAAATATCGTGAAACATATCTGGTTCTTCCAGATAATCCAATTGATTCATTTTTCTCACCCAAGTAGAGGCGCTAAATTTCCTTTGCGCTAAAAGTCGGAAAAAATCTTCTACTGGAATTAATCCAGGCACTACTTCTATAGTCCACCCTGTTGCCTTTATTAACGCATCATTCATTAAATTGAAATCAGGAATCTGCTCAGCACTTAGCACACCTTTCATTATATCCAAACAAGACAAATACGCTGCACAACTTTTCCCTTGTAAATTCTCAACTTGTCTTTCAAATAGTGTTTTCCACACTAATTGATCTGCTTCTTTGTATAGTTTGTATTCTTGTTTCATAAAATCAATCTTTTTTTTTATTCTGTCCTAATGCCGCACATGCTGTTTTCTTTGGCTCCAACTTTCCTCCATCTACATTGTTTCTGCTAATAACTTAACTTGTTTTAATTTTTCAAACAACAGATTAGCTTCTACATGATTAAGCGTTTGTTGGCCATCAGAAAAAGCTATTTCTGGTGTTTCGTGTGTTTCAATGATAACTCCATCTGCTCCAGCAATAATTCCAGCCATAGCAATTTTCCCAACATGCTTGCGTATTCCAATTCCA
Source organism: Flavobacteriales bacterium (assembly GCA_029244805.1). Lineage (GTDB taxonomy): Bacteria > Bacteroidota > Bacteroidia > Flavobacteriales_D > Parvicellaceae > CALSMU01. The sequence goes on along the minus strand of JAQWQH010000075.1, from coordinate 17,636 downwards.
TGAGAGGGATCAACAACAACTGGAAGATGCGATTTCTCTTTTAAAATTGGAATTGCGTTTACATCTAATGTATTTCGATAGGCTTTTTCAAAAGTTCTGATTCCTCGCTCGCAAAGAATAATTTTTTCATTACCATTCGAAAAAACATATTCTGCACTTTGCAACAACTCATCAATAGAACCAGATATACCTCTTTTTAACATTACCGCTTTATCTACTTTTCCGAGTTCATCCAACAAATTGAAGTTTTGCGAATTCCGCGCACCAACCTGAAATATGTCGATATAATCATGCATAGGTTCAATTTGGGAAACCTGCATAACCTCTGTTATAATTTTAATTCCATTCTCCTTACAATGTTTATAGAATATTTTCAGGCCTTCTATTCCCAGGCCTCTGAAGGAATAGGGAGAACTTCGCGGCTTATAAACGCCACCTCTCATTATTTTTATGCCATTTTCAACTAAAAACTGAACAGTAGTTTCGATTTGCTCTTCACTTTCGATAGAGCAAGGACCAGCCATAATAGTTAGTTCACTTCCTCCTATTTTAACACCATGGCCCAAGTCAACTAAAGAGGGGTTCAATTTCCATTTTTTGGAAACCAATTTATAATCATCAGTAACTCGATGAATATCTTTAATACCCTCTAAGGACCCTATATTGCGAATATCAAAATCTGCTTTTCCTGTTGCGACCAAATAGTCTTGAAATTGCGTTTTTACAGGTGCTGTTTTATATCCTAATTTTTGAATAATTACATCCAACTTTGTTCGGCTTTCAGTTGTTATATTTTTTTCTAATTGTATAATCATTATCGTAAATCTTTATTCTTATTGTTATTTTGAGCTGTTTGTTTTTTCATACTCTAATACCTTCAATAAATGAGTAGATTTTATTTTCTAACACTTCTTCTTTGGACAATGCCTTGATAAACGCACTACCTATTATTCCTCCATTTGCAATTGCTGTAGCCGCTTGAAAAGATTTTGCATCATGAATTCCAAAACCAACTTGAACCGGGTTTTTTAAATTCAATGCAGCCAAACGACTTCCGTAATCGGAAAGGTTATTTGCCGAATCTCCTCCTGTAATAGAATGACTAGAAACTGCATAAAGGAATCCAGATGATGCTGCATCAATTTCTCTAATTCTTTCATCTGTAGAAGAGGGTGTCACCAAAAAAGTACATGTTAATTCGTATTGCATAAAGAGAGGTGCACACAGTTTTTTATACTCATCCAATGGTAAATCTGGAAGAATTAATCCATCTACTCCAACTTGATTTGCCTTTTTACAAAATGGTTCTAATCCATATTGAATAACTTGGTTATAATATCCCATTAACACCAAAGGAACTTGTGTTTTGCTTCGAATATCTTCCAGTTGATCAAAAAGAAGATCGAGATTCATTCCATTTTTAAGAGCTTCTTTACTGCTAGCTTGAATGACTGGTCCATCCGCCAGAGGATCAGAATAAGGCATTCCAATCTCTATTAAATCTACACCTGCTTTAGCTAAGCCTAAAATAATACTTTCTGTATCATCCAAATTGGGATAACCTGCGGTGAAGTATATCGTTAATACATCTGATGGTTTGTTTTTAAATAAGCTATCTATCCGATTCATAATTCAAAGTGTTTCATGTAAGTCGACAAATCTTTATCTCCTCTTCCCGAAAGATTAATAACTACAACATCTTCCTTTTTAAATTGCAATTGTTTTAAGGATGCTAATGCATGAGCAGATTCTAATGCTGGAATAATCCCTTCTAGTCTTGTCAATTCCAATGCTGCGTCCAATGCTTCTTTATCTGTCACAGCAACAAAAGAAGCACGTTTCGTTTCAAATAAATTTGCGTGCATCGGTCCGATTCCAGGATAATCCAATCCTGCAGAAATAGAATAGGGCTCTACAACTTGCCCATCTTTGGTTTGCATTAATAATGATTTACTCCCGTGTAATACTCCCTCTGTACCAACAAAAGATGTTGCAGCAGTTTTCCCACTATCGACTCCCATACCAGAAGCTTCACAAGCGATTAATTGGACATTTTCATCCTCTAAAAAATGATAAAATGCTCCGGCCGCATTACTTCCACCTCCAACACAAGCTATAATTGCAGTTGGCGTTTCAGAACCTGTTTTTTGTTTTAATTGTAAGCGCATTTCTTGACTAATTACTGACTGCAATCGCGCTACCATATCTGGATAGGGATGAGGCCCCACAACAGAACCAATAATATAATGCGTATCATGTGGATGATTAATCCAGTCTCTTATTGCTTCATTCGTAGCGTCTTTTAGGGTTTTACTTCCTGAAGTCGCTGGAACGACTGTAGCACCTAACATTTTCATTCGCGCCACATTTGGAGCTTGGCGTTGAATGTCAATCTCTCCCATATAGACAATGCATTCTAGCCCCATCAATGCACAGACTGTTGCAGTAGCAACACCATGTTGACCCGCCCCAGTTTCAGCAATAATTCTTTTTTTACCTAATTTCTTTGCTACTAGTATTTGACCAATTGTATTGTTTATTTTGTGGGCTCCAGTATGGGTCAAATCTTCCCTTTTAAGGTAAATATTCGTCTGATATTGTTCTGAAAGGTTTTGAGCTAAATACAAAGGTGTTGGACGACCTACGTAATCTTTTAGCAAGCCATCGAAATCTGTTTTAAATTCATCGGAACCTAAAATATCAAGATACGTCAATCTAAGTTCCTCCACATTATTGTGTAATAATTCGGGAATATATGCGCCACCAAACTTCCCGTAAAATCCTTTTTTATTTGCGTTATACATGCTCATTCATATTATATTCCATTTATAAATTCTTCTACTAAATCAATGTGCTTAATACCTGGATGAACTTCAAATTTGCTATTAATATCTACCACTGACAATAGCGGATAAATTTGATCTATTTCTTGTAAGGAACTTAAGTGCATCAATTCTAATCCTCCACTTAAAATAAATGGAACATTCCCTTCGTATTTATTGAGAATATCCCAATTAAATTGTGTTCCATTTCCTCCAGGATTTTTTCCTTTGGTATCAAATAATAAATAATCACAGAATTGGAATGCATTCGTGTCATTCATGTCAAAAGAATCATCGATTGAAAAAACCTTAATTAGTTTTAATCCTGCAGTAACTAAGGCTTCGCAATACGCTACTGATTCGCCTCCATGCAATTGGACAAAATCTAAACCGAAGTCATCCACTGTTTGCAACAGCTTATCCTTTGGCTCGTTGACAAACACCCCAACTTTTTTAGTGCCGTTCAACTTGAGATCTCTTACAACTTTGCCAGCTATAGTGCAGTTGCGAGGAGATTTACCATAGAAAATGAAGCCAATAAAACTAGGTTGAAGTTGTAATACTTCTGTTACATTGGAAACATCATTCAATCCACAAACCTTTACTTTCATGCTTTCCTTTTTACTTGATCTTGAATCGCGTCAATAAATACTCGACAAGCTGAAGATGGGTTTGGAGTTTTCATAAATTGCTCACCAATCAAAAACCCATTGTATCCAAAGCTTTTCAACAAAGCAACATCCTCTGGAGTCTTAATACCACTTTCAGCAACTTTAACAACTGAATTCGGTAGTTTAGGAAACAGGTCAATTGAATTCTGAAGAGAGACTTCAAACGTCTCAAGATTCCTGTTATTAACACCAATTAATACCTCGTCATTTGGTATTTTATCGAGTTCCTTTTCATTGTGAACTTCAAAAAGAACCTCTAAAGAAAGCTTTTTTGCCAAATTCGAAAATCGAATAATTTCTTCTTTTGACAACACACTTGCAATTAACAATATTGCATCAGCCCCAATCGAACGAGCTTCTATTATTTGGTATTCATCAATAATAAAATCTTTTCTCAAAATTGGACAATAGTTCAACTTCCTTGCTTTTTTCAAATCATTATCAGAACCACCAAAAAACTGTTCATCTGTCAAAACCGATAAAGCAGAAGCGCCTGATTGCATGTAACCCAATGTTACCTCATCAACTTTTGCGTACTTATTTATATCCCCTTTGGAGGGTGACTTACGCTTGAATTCAGCAATTATTCCTGATTTATCTTCACGTAACAAATAGCTTTTTAAGCTAACTGTAGGTGACTTGAAATAGATACTCTTTTCAAGAAGTGCTATTGGAATCAAGGCTTTTCGCTCAGCAACTTCGATTCTTTTTTGTGCTACTATTTTTTCTAAAATATTCATCGTTAATTCAATACCATTTTTAATTTATTAATCGCTTTTTGAGAGACGATTGTCTCTCTTGCTTTTTCCATTGCAACTTCCAAACTCAATACTGGTTCAAAACACTGAATTGCTAGTGCTGCGTTTGCTACAACCACATTGGTTTGCGCATCTGTACCTTCTCCACTTAATATTCTCGTAAATAGAGATGCGGCTGCTTGAATGGAATTGCCTCCATATAATTCTTCAGGGCGCAAAACTTCAGCGTTAAAATCAGATGGATACAATTGTAATTCTTTGTTTGTTCCTAAAACTCTTAATGGTGCGGTCAATGTTGCTTCATCATAACCATCTACATTGTGTAAAACAGCAAATTGTTTCTGCTCCTCCTCCAGTATATACTTGTATTTTCTAGCAATTTTCAAGTTATATACGCCAACTAATTGATGAGAAGGTTGAGCTGGGTTCACCAAAGGGCCCAGTAAATTAAAGAATGTTTTAACTCCTAATTGTTTTCGTATTGGCGCAACATGTTTCATTGCAGAATGAAACAATGGAGCATGTAAAAAACAGATTCCTGCTTTATCTAGTTTTGAATTTAGGTCTTTTGAATTTGTAGTAAATTTAAACCCTAATTCTTCTAAAACATTGGATGACCCACAAAGAGAAGAAACACCATAATTACCATGCTTTACAACCCGATAACCGGCACCTGCAACAACAAAAGAAGAAATAGTAGAAACATTAAACGTATTCTTTCCGTCACCGCCTGTTCCACACATATCAATTGCATTTGATGCGTCGATTTCTACTTTATAACACAAGCTCAATAAAGCATCTCTAAACCCCTTTAACTCATCAAGCGTTATTTCTTTCATATTAAAGGCCGAGATAAATGCAGTCATTTCAATTTCAGAAACTTCTCCATTTCCCATCTCTACCAGAACATTAAATGCTTCTTGGTAAGAAAGAGGTATCTGATTGTATATTTTTTCTAAAATATTTTTCATGTTACTTTTCATTTAACCAGTTTTCAATCATCTTTTTCCCTTCAGGAGTCAAAACTGATTCTGGGTGAAATTGCACTCCTTTTACAGCATACTCTTTATGCCGAATAGCCATAATGCAATTGTCTTTTGACCTAGCAATAACCTCTAAATCATCGACATTTTCATCCCTCATTACCCAAGAGTGATACCTTCCAACTTCAGTAGGATTAGATACATTAGTAAAAAGACTATCCTGTTTCTCAATACTTATTGAACTAGCCACACCATGATAAACTTCATCCAAATTAATCAAATCACCTCCATAAACTTCTGCAATTGCCTGCATTCCCAGACAAACACCTAAGATAGATTTCGAACTTCCATAGTGTTTAATTACGGCCTTTATTATACCTGCATTTTCGGGTAGTCCTGGTCCGGGAGAAATGAGAATTTTATCAAATGCTCCTATTTCTTCTAATTCAATTTCATCGTTACGTCTTACCACTAATTCGCCCGCAGACAAATCTTTTAGATACTGAACTAAATTGTACGTGAACGAATCGTAATTATCTATTACTAATATTTTCATTTAATGTCCTCCGCTTTTTTAATGGCCATTCTCAATGCCCCTATTTTGTTATCTACTTCCTTTAATTCTGACTCTGGAACCGAATTAACCACCACTCCAGCTCCTGCCTGATAATGCAACTCGTTATTTTGACATAAAAAGGAACGAATCATAATTGCATGGTTTAAATTTCCGTTCAATTCTATGAAGCCAATACCGCCTCCGTAATAATTTCGAGAAACAGGTTCGTATTTATCAATTAACTGCATAGCCTTATATTTTAGTGCACCTGACAATGTTCCTGCTGGAAAGGTTTTACCAAAGACTTCCAAGGGGTTGTAATCGCCAGGCAGTGTTGCTTCTACTTCGGATACCATATGAATGACATGGCTAAAAAACTGTATTTCTTTAAAAGCTTTTACCGCAACATTCTCCCCTACTCTTCCCAAATCATTTCGAGCCAAATCAACCAACATTACATGCTCAGCGTTTTCTTTTTCATCTGCTTTTAACTCTTCAGCAGAGTTCAAATCTTGCTCCAGATTCCCTGTTCGCTTATAGGTTCCAGCAATCGGATTTATTAAAGCCGTTCCCTTATTTATCTTAATTTGTGCTTCAGGAGAAGATCCGAATATTTTATAATTACCCATATCAAAGTAGTACAAATATGGAGATGGGTTGATAGACCTTAGAGCTCTATAAACCTGGAAGTCGTCCCCTTTGAATTTTTGCTTAAACCTCCTGGATAGGACCAATTGAAATACATCACCTAATTGACAATGTTCCTTAGCCTTTGCTATTTGAGAAAGAAATTTTTCTGGAGTTGTAAAACAAGCCTCATCTTCCACTATAGAAAAAGAGTAAGGACTAAACCGCAATGACTGAACGCGCTCTATTAGCTGTTCTTGTTCAGATTGTTGATTGTCCTGCGAAAACTCTGTAAACGTCAAATCATTGGTAAAATGATCAATTGCAATGACGTGCCTATAAAAAGAGTAACTCATCCATGGAATAATGTCATCTAATTGTTTTTTATCTAGCTCGAGTGTTTCAAAAACCGAAATCGCATTATAGTTGGTATGTCCAAAAACTGCTTGAAAAGAATCCCCTGCAATTTCGAAAGACTTCATATATTCAGAGAATAAAAAAGGAGTCTTCTGAACATCCTTACTTACAATTATTTTAGCTCCATTGTCAGTTATTGCGACTTCATTATCTGTGGCTGTAAAAGTCGAAATTGGACTAAGGCAAATAAAAGAATGCGACTTTTCTCGTTTCTCATTCAAATTACTTTCAAGCAGAATGGCATTCGGGTATAAATCACGAAGTTTTAGGTATATACTAACCGGAGTTAGTGTATCAGCTATAATTGTATTTTGTTTTGTTATTAGTTTCATTTTACATTTTCAAATTTTCGAACACAAAAAAAAGGCTTGTCGCAATCGACAAGCCTTTTAAGTATATAATATAATTAATAGCTGAGCCTATCTACGACACATTGAGTTTTGTAGACCACCACCAATAATTGTTTAATTTCCTATTTTTCATTTGTGTCTACAAAGTTAACGTACTTCAATTTCTATTTCCTAATTAAACCGTATAAAAATTTCATTTATATCAATAAAATACCTAACCTAATCCTTTACTCTGCTATACTTCAAGGCCTTAAGCATTATACTTGGCAAAGGTTTAGAAGGATCTCTTTTTTCTACATTCAAGTTTATTCCTAGCTTTTCAATAATCGGGATTTTATAAACTTCAATCAATTCGATCAGCGTTCCATCAGGATCTTCAATATAGGTACAATGCACTTTTGTCGCATCTCCCATGCTCAAAACATTTTTGGTATCGCATGTAAAACCAAAACCAGCTTTATCTAAAGCTTCACCCAATTCTTTCATCCCCCTTACATCAAACCCTAAGTGAACAAAACCTATATCTCCCCAAAGTCTACCTTCGTAAATCTTTAAGGGTTTCCTTTCTGATAAATCTTGAACTAATTCTATATGAGTCTCTCCTGATAATTTTGTAAAACCTCCTCCAGATGGATTGGATTGCGTTAAAAGTACTCTTCTAAACTTTCCTTCTCCTCCTGGTAATTTTGACCAATCTGCAAAAACTTCAGAAGTATCATAAACCACTTTATCATACCCCAAAACATTTGAATACAATTTCATAGCAGCAGCAATATCAGAAACACCAATACTACATCCAGCTATTCCATTGGTCACTCTTCCGGCATTTGTAAAAGAGTGCTTTGTCGGAATTACTTGAAAATGCTGTCCTTGAATATCTTTTACATAGAAAGTATCCCAACCATTTGGGGTTTTCATCAGACCTGAAACTAACTCCGCATTATTTTCTTTAAAAAAAGCATAGGCCTTTTTAACATCTAGTGATTTAATGAAACCTGTATGGATTCCTAAATCACCTATTTGAAAAGCTTTTTCTGCATGAGTAGCTTGAAATGTAGTTGGACAAACTACCTCCATCGCACAACCTCCTTGGAGGTTTAAAATCATTGCAGCTCTTTTAGTAATAGTTTTGTTTTCTGTGTAGATATCCATCAATGGGGCTCCAGCTTCATCATTAAAAAATGGGATATCCATTCCAAAAAACTTTCTGTACCAAGCCCATGCATCCGCATGCTTTGGCACACCAACCCCTAAATGCTGAATTCCTTGAACTGTATACATAGTTAACTTTATTTTAGTCTCTCAGCGTACATACCTTTTTCTGTATCTACCTTAATTTTGTCTCCAATATTGATAAATAAGGGAACACGTATTTCTGCGCCAGTATCAATAGTAGCTGGTTTCATTGTATTTGTTGCTGTATCTCCCTTTACTCCTGGTTCGGTATAAGTAACTTCCGCTTCAATATATAAAGGTAAATTAACAATTAAAGGAGTTTCTTCGTCCGCATTAAAAACGATTTGAACATTTGACCCTTCCACTAAGAATTCTGGATTAGTGACTAAATGTTTTGCAATAAAAGTTTGTTCGTAGGTTGAAGTGTTCATAACATGGTAACCGTCGTCTTCTTTATATAGATACTGATAGGTTCTATTTTCTACTCTTATCACATCAATTTTATGCCCTGATGGAAACGTATGGTCTACCACTCGACCTGTTTCAATATTTTTTAGTTTAGTCCTAACAAAAGCGGGGCCTTTGCCTGGTTTAACATGTTGAAATTCTATTACAGTAACGGGTTTTCCTTTATGCATCATACATAATCCGTTTTTTATATCTCCTGAAGATGCCATATCTCTTTTTTTTAGTAGCACAAAAATAAGGTAATATTTGACAAAACAGCAAGAATATATTATTGCGTAATGACTTGAATGATATTTTCGAAAAATTGAGGAATAAGAGCCTACAAATAGATGACATCCTCGTGTTGGGCATTGTCTTTAATGAAGTAAAATTCTTTTAAGAGCTCTACCTTTAGTATCTTTGCAGCGTGAAAGAATTACAACCAATAACAGATTGGCTTCCTATCACAAAAAAGGAAGTGGAAAAAAGAGGATGGGAGCAGTTAGATGTCATTCTAATCTCAGGAGACGCTTATGTTGACCATCCTGCTTTTGGCGCAGCTGTAATTGGTAGAATTATAGAAAGTGAAGGGTTTAAAATTGCTATTATTCCGCAGCCGAATTGGAAAGACGATTTACGTGATTTCAAAAAACTGGGTACTCCTAAATACTTTTTTGGCGTAACTGCTGGATGTATGGATTCCATGGTAAATCATTACACCGCAGGGAAACGAAAAAGATCAACAGATGCCTACACACCCGGTGGCCTAGCCAATTTTAGACCTGATTATGCAACTACTATTTACACCGAAATTTTAAAAAAGCTATATCCAGAAACACCTGTATTAATCGGTGGAATAGAAGCGTCTTTGCGAAGAGTTACCCATTACGATTACTGGTCAGATAAATTAATGCCACCCATTCTAGAAACAAGTGGAGCCGATTTATTGGTTTATGGAATGGGAGAGCAAGCACTTAGAGAGATTCTACAACTTTTGCAAAAAGGAGTTCCTTTTCACCAGCTTACAATGGTAAAGCAAACAGCGTATTTAAGTTCTGAAAAAAATAATATTCCAAAGAACAAACATTGGAAGGATAAAGAATTAGTGTCACACGAAAATTGTCTGGAGGATAAAAAAATGTTTGCCTCTAACTTTAAAATTGTTGAGCAAGAGTCGAATAAAACTTTCGCAAACCGATTAACCCAGAGCATTGGAAAAAGAAGTTTAGTTATAAACCCTCCCTTTCCAACAATGTCGGAAGATGAGATTGACACTTCCTTCGACTTACCTTATACAAGATTGCCCCACCCTAAATACAAAAAGAGAGGAGACATTCCAGCTTATGAAATGATTAAGTTTTCAATCAATATGCATAGAGGTTGTTTTGGTGGATGCAGTTTTTGTACAATTTCTGCGCACCAAGGAAAATTTATTGCAAGTCGTTCGGAAAAATCCATTTTAGCGGAAGTTGATAAGGTAACCGAAATGCAAGATTTTAAAGGATACATATCTGATTTAGGGGGACCATCTGCCAATATGTATAAGCTAAAAGGAAAAGATTTATCCATTTGCGATAAATGTGTTGCTCCATCATGCATACACCCTGTAGTTTGCGACAATTTAGACACTAATCATTCTGCTATGACTAAACTATACAGAAAGGTTGATGGTAACCCAAAAGTCAAAAAAGCTTTTGTAGGTAGCGGAATTCGTTATGATTTACTTACCAAATCGTACAATAAAAAAGGTGATAAATCATTGAAAGAATACATGATTCAAGTTCAAACCAGACATGTCTCTGGAAGGTTAAAAGTGGCTCCAGAACATACTGCAGATGACACTTTAAAGATTATGCGAAAACCTAAGTTTGAGCATTTTAAAGAATTTAAAAAAGAATACGACCAAATAGACAATGACTACAACCTAAATCAGAAATTGATCCCTTACTTTATTTCTAGTCATCCTGGCTGTAAAGAAGAAGACATGGCTAACCTAGCTGCTGAAACAAAAGAATTAGGATTTGAATTGGAGCAAGTGCAAGACTTCACTCCAACTCCGATGACTGTGGCTACTGTGATGTATTATTCTGGATATCATCCTTATACTTTAAACAAATATTACACTCCGAAAACCAAACAAGAAAGACAAAATCAACATCGTTTCTTCTTTTGGTACAAAAAAGAAAACAAACAGTGGATAAGCGATTATTTAATTAAAGTTAAGCGACCAGACCTTCTAAAAAGATTAGTAGAAAAACCCAAAACTAAATCTAAGAATGCTCCAAAATGGTTAGCGGAACAGCGAAAAAAAAGGCCAATTAACTCCAAAAGAAACTTTAATAAGAATAAAAGTAAAAAGAGGGGTAAATGAAAAATATAATTGTATATATCGCACTAGCTTTCTCAATGGCGAGCTTTGGACAAGAAGATATTCTCATTCCCAAAAGCAATAAAGGAAAAATATTTTTCTACTGGGGATGGAATAGAGGTTACTTTTCAAATTCTGATATTCATTTTTCTGGAGAGGGTTATGATTTCATTTTGGAAGATGTAATTGCAAATGATAGACAAACACGGTTCGCTTTCGATCCTTATTTTCATCCGGTACGGATTACCATACCACAAACTAATTTTAAAGCTGGCTATTTCATTCATGAAAAGTACAATATATCCTTTGGGGTAGATCACATGAAATATGTTATGCCGCAAGGGCAAGAAGTAACAATTAATGGAGATATTAATACTGAAGGTTCTGATTATAACAAGACGTATAAAGACGAAACAATTGAACTTACCTCCCAATTTTTAAAATTTGAGCATACTGATGGGTTAAACTATATTAATGTTGAGATCAACCGATTCGATAATTTGATTCGTCTATTTAATGAAAAATTCCCAATAGACATAAACTTTACAGAAGGTATTGGTATTGGCGGATTATACCCCAAGACCAACGCGCGACTCATGAATTTTGAGCAACATGATGATTACAATGTTGCAGGTTTTGGACTAAATGCTAAAATTGGATTAGACGTCAATATTTTCAATCATTTCTTTTTTCGGGTTGAAGGAAAAGCGGGTTATATAAACATGCCTAATATCCGAACTACTCAATTAAAAACTGATAAAGCGAGTCAACAGTTTTTCTTTTTGCAACGTAATTTACTGTTTGGAGGGGTATTTAAAATTGGGAAGTAAGTACTAGCTAATCCTACTCCAATCCGGTCTATTTTTAATTTGACGAAACAACTGAGTTCTCATTTCATAATTCTTTTTGTGCATTAAATCTGGATCATCTAAAAGGACTTGCGAAGCCGCATCTCTAGCTAATTGTACTATCTGGCTATCTCTAGCAAGATCTGCTATTTTCAAATCTAAAAGACCACTTTGTTGTGTTCCCATTATATCACCAGGACCTCGCATTTTTAAATCTACTTCAGCAATTTCAAAACCATCGTTTGTTCTTACTAATGTTCCTATACGTTTTTTAGCTTCTTCTGACAACTTGAAGCTTGTCATTAATAAACAATAAGATTGTTCTGCCCCTCTACCTACTCGCCCTCTTAACTGATGTAATTGAGACAACCCGAACTTCTCTGAGCTTTCAATTATCATCACCGATGCATTGGGAACATTCACCCCAACCTCAATAACTGTAGTGGCAACCATTATCTGGGTTTTTCCGGCAGCAAATTGATTCATCTCATATTCCTTATCAGCAGCTTTCATTCTACCATGAACAATACTGACTTGAAATTTTGGAACTGGAAAACGTCGAGAAATGCTTTCATAGCCATCCATTAAGTCTTTGTAGTCCATTTTTTCTGACTCTTCAATCAATGGATATACAATGTAAACTTGTCTACCTTTGGCTATTTCATTTTCCATAAATTGAAATACTTTCAATCTATTTTTATCGTAATAATGACGCGTCTCAATTGGCTTTCTTCCAGGTGGTAATTCATCTATTATGGACACATCCAAATCACCATAGAAAGTCATTGCCAATGTTCTTGGAATTGGAGTTGCCGTCATCACTAAAACATGAGGAGGCTGCACATTCTTTCTCCAGAGCTTAGCTCGCTGCGCCACGCCAAATCGGTGTTGCTCATCAATTACCGCCAAACCAATATTTTTAAACTTTACTTTATCTTCTATTAGCGCATGCGTTCCAATTAAGATATCCAAAGAGCCATCTTCTAATTTACCATGAATAATCTTTCGTTGGGCAGTTTTTACTGATTCTGTCAGCAAGGCAACTTCAATTCCCATTTGCCCAACAAATTCTTTTATTGAGTTATAATGTTGTGTAGCTAATATTTCTGTTGGAGCCATTAAACATGTTTGAAAACCATTATCTAATGCGATTAAAATACTTAATAAAGCAACTAAAGTCTTTCCACTTCCAACATCTCCTTGCAACATTCTATTCATGTGCAATCCTGAACCCATGTCCTTTCGGATTTCTTTCATTACGCGTTTCTGAGCTCCTGTTAATTCAAATGGAAGATAATCATTAAAAAAAGTATTAAAATGGGTACTTACTTTCCTAAAAACAAATCCTTGTGTTTTCTTTTGTGCGACTTGTTTTTGTTTCATCATTTGAAGTTGAAGAAAAAACAATTCTTCAAACTTTAAACGAAAGCTTGCTTTTTTTGCTTGGTCCAATGAATGTGGAAAATGAATCTGATTTAGCGCTTCTTCTTTACCAATTAAGTTATAATCAGCCAATATCTCCTTTGATAAAACCTCTACAATAATTCCGTTCAGCTGAACAGTTAAATTGTGTAAGATCTTTTCAAATCCTCTACTATTCAATCCTCTTGCCGATAGTTTATCTCCCGAATGATAAATTGGCTGCAAATATCCTTCTGTTTGTTTGGAATTTTTAACCTCTTCAATTTCTGGATGAGGAATACTGAATTTACTTCCGTACCTATTTACTCTTCCATGTACCAAATATTCTTTGCCTATAGCTAAAGATGATTTGATCCATTTTGCTCCTTTGAACCAAATAAGATCCATAGTTCCTGTATCATCCTTAAAAACAGCAACCAACCTCTGTTTTCTTGCAGCACCAACTTCTGAAATACTCAATAGTGTGCCTTGCAACTGCACCTCCTGAGCTCCTTCAAATACATCTCTAATTTGGTGTATTTTAGATCGATCTACATAACGAAAAGGGTAATATTGCAATAAATCATAGAACGTGAAAATCTTTACCTCTTTTTGCAATAGTTCTGCCCTTTTAGGACCCACCCCCTTTAAATAGGAAATTTCGGTATGTAGCAATTTGTCGATATAAATTAAATTCTAGTAGGCTTCCTTTAAAGTAATGGTAATATTTTGATATTGCATTGAAATTATTAACTCTTCATTAAATCCTTGTAAAAACCATTTTATTTCTTTGCATCTGTATAAATTCTTTATTGGTACATCCTTCCCATTATAGGGTATTCCATACTCTTTGATTAATCCTTCAATCATGTATTGATAGACTCCTGAAATTTTTTGAGAATTTACATCCATTAGAACTACATCAAAATGACTCAAAGGTCCTTCATCTTGAAAATGAAAAGTAGTAATTGATTTCATTTCATTTAAAAAGGTTCTTTTCGTATAAAACGCATCATAAGAATATTCCTTTGAAGCTTGAACGCATACTTTATGGACATCTCTGCTAGGGAAGAAGCCAACCACGAATTCGTCATTATTCATTATTCGAGTTGACTCCTGCAGTAAAGAGTCCAAATTTTTCATTATTTGACTTGTAATTTCAGACGAAACCTGTTCGTAAACCTCAAACTCTTCAAGATAATCACTGTATAATCTAGATTCACCTAAAGCCATTGTATCTGGATCATAGTGAACTTTCCATAATTCGTTAAAATTTCGAATTAATAACTTATGTATACTTTCGGTGCTATCTTCTTTTGCGTAACGACAATAACAATATGCATGATCTTGAAATTCATCGCAACTATCTACCTTAACAAAACTGATTTTTGGCATATTCAACATGAAAATATAATCGTTTTCAAGTTTGCGTTTGGAGGATTCATCACAATATTCCATAGCATCGTAATAAGCTTGATCTGCGAATGCTGAATAAAATTGTTTTGAAACCCAGGATGGAGTATTTGGAACATATGCATCATCTCTATCGCACCCACATGAATTAAAAAACAATGGTAGAATTATCAATATAGTATTCAGATACTTCATTGGGTTAAAAATAATAAAAGCCATACAAATTATTGCATGGCTTTTATTATAATGTTATTTGAAAAATATTATACTTTCATTATATCTGTTTCTTTCACATCTAATAAAACATCAACTTTCGCAATATATTCATTCGTTAATTGCTGAATAGAATCTTCAGTGTCTTTAACCTGATCTTCACTTAAGCCTTCGTTTTTTAAGCTTTTAATAAAATCATTGGCATCTTTCCTCTTCTGACGTATTCCTACTTTTGCATGCTCGCCTTCAGCCTTAGCCTTTTTCACTAAGTCCTTTCTTCTTTCCTCTGTTAGCATGGGAACAGCTATAATAATCATCTCCCCGTTACTTTGTGGATTCAATCCTAAATTTGCATTGGTAATAGCTCTAGAAACTTCATCAAGAATTGATTTTTCCCAAGGTTGAACCGTTATCGTTCTAGCATCAATTGTATTTATATTTGCAACTTGCGCAAGCGGAGTTGGAGTCTCATAGTAATTTACCATTACCCCATCTAACATAGAAGGGTTTGCACGACCAGCCCTAATTTTTGACAATTGCTTTTCCAAATGCTCTAAAGAATCTTTCATTCCATCTTTGGCTTCATCAATTGCCATTTCAACTTCTTCATTCATCGCTTTACGTTTTTTTAGTAACCCAAATATAGCTAAAAATTATACTTCTACTAATGTTCCTATAGTTTCTCCAGAAGTGACTCTAGCTAAATTCCCAGGGGTGTTCATATCAAAAACAATAATAGGCACATTGTTCTCTTTACATAAAGTAAATGCCGTCATATCCATTACATTCAATCCTTTGCTATATGCCTCATCAAATGTTAAGTTACTGTATTTTGTAGCTTCTGGGTCTTTTTCAGGGTCCGCAGTATAAATACCATCTACCCGAGTTCCTTTTAATATGACTTCTGCATCTATTTCAATTGCTCTCAATGATGCAGCGGAATCTGTTGTGAAAAATGGATTACCCGTTCCAGCACCAAATATTACAATTCGACCTTTCTCCAAATGGCGTACGGCTTTTCTTTTTATATAAGGTTCTGCAATCGCATTCATTTCGATGGCAGATTGTAACCTAGTCTGCAATCCTAATGACTCTAATGCAGCTTGTAATGCCATACTATTAATCATTGTAGCCAGCATTCCCATATAATCTCCTTGGGTCCGATCCATTCCACCCCTTTCAGCTTGGACACCTCTAAAAATATTACCTCCACCGATAACTATACCAACTTCAATTCCCTTATCAGATATTGACTTGACTTCTTCTGCATACTGCATAATTCGTTTATTATCAATACCAAATTGTTTCTCTCCCATAAGGGCTTCACCGCTCAACTTTAGTAATACTCTTTTATATTTCATCATCTAATTCTTATTTAGGGCTAAAATGTAAACAAAAAAAAGAGAGCTAAAAAGCTCTCTTTAAAAAATCCTTATATTGATAAAGATATTCTTTTAAAATCCGTAACGGTCAAATCAGGATTTGTGTCAGCTAAGAATTGCTTAACTGTCTTTTTGTTATCTCTAACAAACATTTGGTTTAACAAAGTAGTTTCTTTATAAAACTTCTTTAATCTTCCTTGAGCTATTTTATCAGCCATTTCTTCAGGCTTACCCTCTTGAATAGCTAACTCTCTACCTACAGATAATTCTCTATCGATTACATCTTGAGGAACAGTAGTCTCATCTACAGAAATAGGATTCATTGCTGCAATTTGCATTGCTACTTGCTTTCCTTCATCTTCATTATCAGCTGTTAAACCAACAATCGTAGCTATTTGATTTCCTGGGTGGTTATATGCCACAACTTTAGCAGCTTCTACAGTTTCTAATCCAGAAATATCAATTTTCTCTCCAATAACTCCTGATTGCTCAGTAATTTTTTCTCCAACAGTCATACCATTACCACTATAAGACAAACTTTTCAATTCATCAACAGTAGAAGGTCCGTTTGCAATAACTATATCAACTATAGAATTCGCAAAAACACTAAAATCTTCATTTTTAGCAACAAAATCAGTTTCACAATTTACGCATACTAAAACACCTTTAGCTCCAGTTGATTTAGCAATAACTAAACCTTCTGTTGCATCTCTATCTCCTCGTTTAGCAGCAATTTTCTGTCCTTGTTTTCTTAACAAATCCACTGCTTCGTTCATATCTCCATCAGCCTCTACAAGAGCTTTCTTGCAGTCCATCATTCCTGCACCTGTCTTTTTTCTTAATTCGTTTACTTCTTTAGCTGTAATTGCCATGATAATATATTTTTAATTAATTAAGATATTGAATTTATTATTTCTTTTCAACCGCTTTTTCTGCAACAGCAGTTTCAGCGTTAGCCTCTACAACAGGAGCTTCTGCTGTTTTTTCAGCAGCTTTTTCTTTTCCTGCCTTTCTTTCGCTTAAACCTTCTTTAATTGCATCACACATAAGACCAACAATTAAATCAATAGATTTAGTTGCGTCATCATTTGCTGGAATTACAAAATCAATAGGTTTTGGATCAGAATTCGTATCAACCATTGCAAATACTGGAATACCTAGTTTTCTAGATTCAGCAACAGCAATGTGCTCTTTTCTAACATCT
>JAQWQH010000074.1 GCA_029244805.1 Flavobacteriales bacterium | reverse complement strand
ATATCATCCATTGAGCCTAATTTATTGAGTAACGAAATAATAGAGTTCGTTTCTAAATCCAAGCGATTTGCACCGCATTTTCACATTCCACTGCAGAGTGGCTCGGACATTTTACTTAAAAGCATGCGAAGAAGATATGCGACTTCATTGTATGTTTCTCGTGTAAAAAAAACAAAAGAACTAATGCCTGATGCTTGTATTGGTGTTGACGTTATCGTTGGTTATCCGGGTGAAACGGACGAAGAGTTCATGAAAACATATAACTTTTTGAACGAACTACCTGTTTCCTATTTGCATGTCTTTACCTACTCCGAAAGAGATAATACCACCGCTCTGCGAATGGAGGGAGTAGTGCCAAAAGATGTTCGAAAAGCAAGAAGTAATATGCTTAGAATTCTCAGTGAGAAAAAGAAAAGGGCGTTTTACGAAGCGAATGTTACCCTCGAAGAAAAAGTTGTATTTGAAGGTTCAGAAGACAATGGATTCATGCATGGTTTTACAACAAACTATGTCAAAGTAAAGACCGCATTTAATCCCTTAATGGTAAATCAATCTGCCAAAGTTAAAATGACAGAACTAAACAAAGACGGAACAATGAAAATTGAATTCGTAGAGGAAAAATTAGAAACTGTTGCTAGAATAAACAGTTAATGTACCCTACTCTATATCATGCATTTAAAGATTTATTCGGAGTAGATTTGAATTTTTTAAAACCTGTCAACTCCTTTGGTCTTTTTGTAGCTATTGCTTTTTTAAGTGCTGCTTTACTATTCAAAAAAGAGATAATTCGTAAAGAAAAAGAAGGTTTACTTTCTAGTAAATTTATCATAGCTATTGAAGGAAAAAAAGCTTCTGTAAAAGAGTTGATGGGATTATTTATGATTGGATTTATCATTGGATTTAAGTTCCTTTATCCCTTCTATGACGCATCTGTTATTGATGATTTTAAGCATTATATACTCTCATGGAAAGGAAGTCTTTTTGGAGGAATTGCAATCGGTTTGGGACTCGCTCTACACAATTATTACCAATCTGAAAAAACAAAATTACCAGAACCAGTAGAAGTTGAAAAAGAAGTGAAACCGCATGAACATATAAGTTCTATTACATTACTAGCGTTGGTTTTTGGTTTTTTAGGAGCAAAATTTTTCGCTTGGCTGGAAGATCCTGTTCCACTTTCAGAATTTCTTCTTGATCCATTTAGTGGACTAACAATTTACGGTGGCTTAATAGCTGCTTCCGTGGCTTGTATAATATACATCCGTAAGCAAAAACTGCATGTATTTCATATGTTAGATGCTGTTTCACCTGCATTAATTATTGCATATGGAATTGGAAGATTAGGCTGTCATTTTAGCGGTGATGGAGATTGGGGAATTGAAAACATCGCAGCAAAACCCAACTTAATATCTATTTTTCCTGATTGGATCTGGAGCTATGATTACCCACATAATGTGATAAACCAGGGAATTAGAATACAAGATTGTTTGTATTCGGATTATTGCAACAAATTAGCCATTCCTGTTTTCCCCACTCCTATTTATGAGTTTGTCCTTTGCCTAGGTATTTTTGGATTGTTGATGTACTTCAGAAAAAAGATAAAACTAACGGGCTTTATTTTTTTAAGCTACCTTTTCCTTAATGGAATAGAACGTTTTACCATAGAATTAATTCGTATCAATGAAACGTATAACTTATTTGGATTTCTAGTTACGCAGGCTCAGATTATTTCTACTCTTTTTATTTTAATGAGTTTTATTGGGTTTGGAGTTCTCAGAAAAAAACCGCTTTATTTCGATTAACGGATAATAAAAACACTTTCTCGATTAGCAACTTTTCATTTTAGATATTAGACCCTAAAGACTATTTTTAATGAAAATTGTTTTTACAACAAATACTGTATCATCTAAATTAAAATTATGCTAACTACAATTCTAGTTCTTTAATACTTTTCTGCTTCTATTTTAATTCACTGAGATAAGATAACCCAAAGAAGACGATAACGAAAAAAGGCTGAATCAAATAGAATCAGCCTTTTTTACATCTATTTATTATTACAATACTAACTCAACCTTGCTTCCAATGCATTGTCAAAGTGCTCTTTGGCTTCATTAATAAATCCAAAATGTGTATCATCAACTACCATTTTACCTTTAGTTACGTGACCTACCAACGTAAAAGGCACGCCACATTCGATCATATAATCCAAAAACTCATCTTCAGTTGTATTGTCTACGGTAACAACCACCCTTCCTTGCGATTCGCCGAATAAATATGCATCTTCTCTGATTTCAGAATCAGATACAATATCAAACCCTAATCCATTTGGCATTCCCATTTCTGTTAATGTAATAAACAATCCCCCATCAGCGCAATCATGCGCAGCAGAAATTAACCTGTCGCCTATCAATCCTTTAACAGCTGATTGCATTTCATATTCTTCTTCTAAATTGAAATAAGGAGCAGGCGATGCTTTTACACCGTGATAACTATACAAATATTCTGAACTAGCAATATCTTCGGTTACATTTCCAATTAAGAAAATTAAATCTCCTTTCTGTTTGAAATCCAAAGACATTTTCTTTGACTTGTCATTCAAAATCCCCAACATACCAATTGTTGGTGTTGGAAAAACAGGCACCTCTTTTTCATCAATAATAGATTGATTATAAAAGCTGACGTTTCCTCCTGTAACCGGTGTTTGAAACTTCTTACACGCAGCTGTCATCCCTTTAACAGAACCAACAAATTGCCAGTATGATTCGGGATTGTATGGATTTCCAAAATTCAAACAGTTTGTAACTGCTGAGGGCTCACCTCCTGAACATACAATATTCCTTGCTGCTTCAGACACGGCAATAGCACAACCAGTTTCCGGATCAGCATTCACATATCGTGAATTACAATCCACTGTCATTGCTAAAGCCTTATTCGTTCCTTTAATGTTTACAACACCCGCATCAGAAGGAGAGTTTGTACTCATATTAGCAGTTCCTACCATACTATCGTATTGCTCGTAAACCCAACGCTTAGAGGCAATATTCGGATGTGTCAATAAGAAATCTGCAACCTCTTTTAAATCTTCAGGTTGCTTAACATCCTCTATTTGGAACTTTTGATACTCTGCAAAATAAGCAGGCTCTTTGTAATCTCTTTTGTATTGTGGTGCACCACCGCCTAAAACCAAAGAATCAGCATTAACATGGGCAACAACTTCTCCTCCCATTGAGAACTCTACCATTCCGTCATCCGTTACAACACCGATTTCGGCACAATTTAAATCCCATTTTTCAAAAATACCGTTAACAATAGCCTCTTGACCCTTTTCGACAACAACCAACATTCTTTCTTGCGATTCAGACAGTAAAATTTCCCAATCTTTCATATCAGCCTGACGCGTTGGCACCAAATCTAAATTTATCTTCATTCCTACTTTTCCCGCAGCACTCATTTCGCATGTAGAGCAAGTAATTCCTGCTGCGCCCATATCTTGCATTCCTCTAAGAACATCTGTTTTGGCCAATTCTAAAGAAGCTTCTAATAGTAGTTTTTCTTGAAATGGATCTCCTACTTGAACAGCAGGAAGGTCATCCATAGAATCTTCTGTAATATCTTTTGAGGCAAATGCAGCACCGTGGATACCATCTTTACCAGTAGCAGAACCAACAATAAAAACTGGGTTACCAACTCCAGATGCAGTAGCTGAAATCATTTCGCCAGTTTTCATAATTCCAGCTGAAAATGCATTTACCAATGGGTTTTGATTGTAGCTCTCATCAAAGAAAACTTCGCCTCCTACGATTGGAATACCAAAAGCATTACCATAATCCCCAATTCCTTTTGTAACGCCTTTTACCAACCATTTAGTACGATCTCTGTCAATATCTCCAAAACGCAAAGAGTTTAACTGTGCAACAGGTCGAGCCCCCATTGTAAATATATCTCTATTGATACCACCAACACCCGTTGCAGCTCCTTGATAAGGTTCTAACGCACTCGGGTGGTTGTGAGATTCAATTTTAAAGCAACAAGCCAAACCATCTCCAATATCTACTAATCCAGCATTTTCCTCTCCCGCCTTAACCAACATATTTGGTCCATCTTTGGGTAATGTTTTTAACCAGAGGATTGAATTTTTATAAGAACAGTGTTCACTCCACATTACTGAGTATACACTCATTTCTGTGAAATTAGGCGTACGCCCCATTATATCTTTAATTTGTTCGAATTCAGATTCTAATAGACCTAATTCTTTTGCTTGTTCTAAAGTAGCTTCTTTTGTTGCAGTAACACTCATATTCTAGTGTGGTTATGAATTTTAAATTTACTCGCAAAAATACGCATAACATCACGCTTTTGTACTATTCCAAAAAGCTTTATTTATTAACAAGAAGCAAAAATTTGTTTAAAGAAAGTGAACTTTAATTGCATTGGTGTTACATTTGTCTTTACCCGAAAACAATAACCAATTGAGCGCAGCCCTTCTTATATTCTATATCCTACTATTTTTTTGGATTTTAAAAAGATGGAAATTTTTTAGTAATTCTGGTATTACGACAACCCAATTATGGTTACTATTTTCTTGCAAACTCATCATTGGATTTGGTTTAACTTGGGTTTATACCGCACACTACACTAATCGCTTGGAGGCCGACATATTTAAATACTTTGACGACAGTGAGATAATGTATAATGCATTGTTTGCTAATCCCATAGATTTTTTTAAAATGCTTTTTGGATATGGAAATGATAATGAATATTTCCTTAGTAATTATTATGTAGAAATGAATAACTGGGATCGCGTTTATGAATCCAGCACCTACAATGACTCACGTACCATAATTAGGTTCAATGCCATAATTCGCTTATTTTCTGGCGGGAATTTCCATATTCATACGCTTTTTTTTACGGCTTTAAGTATGATTGGCTTTACTAGCATATTCAAATCTTTCAAGGATTTTTTCAACAACAAAAAGGGAGCTCTAATTATTGTAGTTTTCCTAATTCCATCGGTAATATTTTGGAGCTCCGGAGCACTAAAGGAAAGTATTCTCATATTTGGTATGGGAATTCTTATCTACTCATTGAAGCAATTAACTGAACAAAAAATCAACATTAAGCTTTTGATACTCTTCATTCTTTCTTTTATCCTTTTGTTCTTTATAAAGTTTTATGTTTTAGTTGCAATGCTCCCATGTTTAATAGGCTATTTTATTTCTGTGAAATTCCAAATGAAACATCCCTTGATAGTCTATTCTTCAGTGGTTGTGTTTTTTAGTATTTCAGCTTTTAATTCAAAGGAAATTCCTCCCCATTTTGATTTTGTAGAAACCTTGGTTACAAAGCAAAAAAATTTTATTCGTCTCGCTGAAGTAACAGAGTCAGGCAGTAGGTTTGAACTTACTAAATTAGAACCTACATTTCTTGGAATAGCAACAGCAATGCCGGAAGCCTTAGCAAATTGTTTTATTAGACCCTTAATTACTAAAGGGAATCAATTCATCTTTCTCCCATCAATAATTGAAAACACATTGCTTATAGTCCTAATATGTCTTTCCTTTTTTTCAAGGTTAAAACGAAAAGTAAAACTCACTACAGAAACAAAAAACATGTTTTGGTTTAGTGTTTTTTTTACCCTTATATTATTTACTATAATTGGACTAACCACGCCTGTATCAGGCGCTTTAGTTCGTTATAAAATCCCTGCCCTACCCTTTTTAGGAATAGCAATTCTTACATTTCTTAATACCGATTATCTCATTGAAAAAATTCCATTTTTAAAATTTTTGAAATAATGAAAATTCTGTACGTTTTATCGTTCACTTTACTGGTAAGTTCTTGCATGAAAACAGAGGAAGTAGACTTAATTATCCACAATGGGAACATTGTTTCTGTAACGGAAGATAGCCTCATATTTGATGCAATGGCAATAAAAAGCGGTAGAATTATAGCTATAGGAAAAGAACAACAAATTTTGAATAAATACAGTGCCGCCGAAAGCATTGATCTACAACTGGATTGGGTTTACCCAGGTTTCATAGATGCGCATTGTCATTTTTTAGGTTATGGTCTTAGTTTGCAACAGCTAGAATTAAAAGGAACTAAGTCATTTGAAGAGGTAGTTGAAAGGTGTATTAACTTCAATAAGAATAACATATCAACATGGATTGAAGGCAGGGGTTGGGATCAGACTATTTGGGAAAACTCAAGTAATCCAAATAAAAAAGCACTTGATGATAAATTTCCAAACACCCCCGTTCTATTGAGACGTGTAGATGGTCACATGGCAATTGCGAATCAATCCGCTTTAAACATTGCTGGCATTACAACTGAAACAGAAATTTCAGGAGGGTTTATTGAGATTCTAAATGGCGAAATTACAGGGATCATTTCTGATAAAGCAGTAGATCACATTCGTCAATTCATTCCCAAACCTAACGAACAACAAAAGAAAAAAGCTTTGCTAGATGCACAGCGCAATTGCTTTGCTGTTGGTTTAACAACAGTGGATGACGCTGGACTGAACAAGAGTGATGTCCAATTAATTGAAAATCTCGAAAAATCGGAAGAGTTAAAAATGAGAATATATATAATGCTTAGCGACACCAAAGAGAATTTCGATTACTATTTAGATACTGTGGGAGGACCTTACAAAACAGACCGAATAAACGTTGCGGCGTTTAAATTCTATGGAGATGGTGCTCTCGGATCAAGAGGAGCTTGTTTATTAAGTCCATATTCCGATGTAGACAGCGCACATTACGGGATGCTATTAAACAATCCCAATTACTACAGAGAAAAAGCCCAACTAATTTACGACAGAGGATTCCAGATGTGCACACATTCTATTGGTGATTCAACTTCGCGGCTAATTTTAAATATTTACGGAGATATTTTAGGAGGAGAAAATGACAAAAGATGGAGGATTGAACATGCGCAGGTTGTGGATTCTGCTGATTTCAAATTGTTTAAAGAATTTAATATTATCCCTTCTGTTCAGCCAACACATGCAACTAGCGATATGCGATGGGCTAGGCTGCGCTTAGGAAAAACAAGAATAAGGTTTGGATATGCTTACCAAAAGTTGCTATATCAAAATAAACTGATTGCTTTGGGCACAGATTTTCCAATTGAAAATATCAGCCCAATTGAAACTTTCTACGCTGCTGTAGCAAGAAAAAATAAGAACGGAATGCCAAAAAATGGCTTTCAAATAGAGAATGCGCTATCGCGTTGGGAGACACTAAAAGGAATGACCATTTGGGCGGCTCTTTCCAATTTTGAAGAACAAGACAAAGGGTCCTTAGAAGTTAATAAATTAGCAGACTTCACTATTCTGGACAGAAATATTCTAACTGTACCTGAAGATGAAATACTAGAAACACAAGTTAAAGCCACTTATGTAAATGGGGAGTTGGTTTATAAGCATTAACAAAATGATGCTTCATCAATTTGTTAGCAATAATGTTATGTAATTACTTGGATTATAGTTCAACCTGCAAACCATCATAAGCAATCTCTACATTATCAGGCAATTCCTTGCTGACATCATCGTGCTTACCCATCAAGTGGCTGATGTGAGTTAAATAGGCTTTTTCCGGTTGTATTTCTTTAATGATTGCAATAGCTTCCTCCAATGTGAAATGCGAAATATGTTCTGTCTTTCTGAGCGCGTTTAATACAAGAATTTTAGACCCTCTCATTTTCTCGAATTCTTCTGGAGCAATTTTATTCGCATCTGTTATGTAAGTTACGTCTCCAATTCGATAACCAAAAACGGGTAATCTATAATGAAAAACTTTAATTGGCAACACCTCTACTCCTTTTACTTTAAATAATTCATTTGTAATAATATACGGTTCTATTTTTGGAATTCCAGGATACAAAAACTTTGGATCAAACACATAATGAAACTCTCTAGATAAGCTTTGAAAAACTTGATCCGTACAATAAATGGGCATTGAAACTTTTGACTTAAAATTGAAAGCGCGAACATCATCCAATCCCGCGACATGATCCTTATGTTCATGTGTAAACACAATTGCATCCAAATGTTGGATATTTTCTCTTAACATTTGTTGCCGAAAATCAGGACCCGAGTCTATTGCGAATCTCACTCCTTGCGTTTCTATCAAAACAGAACTGCGAAGACGAGTATCTTTACTATTTTCTGACAAACAAACCTCACAATTACAAGCTATTACAGGAACACCTTGTGATGTTCCTGTTCCCAGAAATGTAAGTTTTATAGAATTCTTGGAAGACACTTTTTTATCAATTAGTATTTAATTTCTAAATATAATGAAAACTTACTGTTGTTGATCTCGATTCCTTACTTTTGCAGAACAATTTACCACAATGAAGTTTGATGATTATTACATAGCACCGCAGATTAAAAAGAATTTAGCGCTACTAGGGTTTAAAAACCCTACAGATATTCAATTTAAATCAATCCCTTCAATTCTTAAAGGTGAGGACGTTTTGGCAATCGCACAAACTGGAACCGGAAAAACAGCAGCATTTGCTATTCCAATTATTAACAACATACAAGCTACCAAAATAAAAAACAGAAAAGATGGTGTAAAATGTTTGGTAATGGTTCCAACCCGTGAATTGGCGATTCAGGTAGCTGAGGTTTTTACTGAGATAGCCCGTTTTACCGATGTAACTACTTTCAGTATTTACGGTGGTGTTGAGCAGCAAAGTCAAATTCAACAGCTAGAACATGGCGTTGATGTATTAGTGGCAACTCCAGGAAGAATGTTTGACATGATTAGCCAAGGATACTTGCGACTACACAGAATCAATACCCTAATTTTAGATGAAGCAGATCACATGCTGGACCTAGGTTTTATTGAAGATATAACGGACATAAAATCAAAACTTTCACAAAGACATCAAACATTATTCTTTTCAGCAACCATTAATAAAGATATCAAAAGGCTTGCTTATTCTCTAGTCTCAAACGCTATACGAATACAAGTATCACCTAAAGATCCCGTCTCCGAGAATGTTAGCCACTCTGTTGTTTTTGTTGAAATGGACGACAAACGTTTCTTTCTTGAACGCTTTCTAAAAGACAACCCCGAGAGCAAAGTACTGGTATTTGTTAGAACCAAAGTACGGGCTGAACGCGTGTTAAAAGCAATGAAAAGAGTTGGATTAAGTTCTAGTACTCTGCATGGAGACAAAGAACAACATGAAAGAGCAACTTTGCTTGGCGATTTTAAGACAGGTAAAACAAAAGTCTTAATTGCTACAGATATCAGTGCAAGAGGCATTGACGTGCCCAATGTAGATTTTGTAATTAATTATGATTTGCCTGACAAATCAGAGAACTATGTTCATCGCGTTGGACGAACAGGTAGAGGCACTCAAAAAGGACAAGCGATATCTTTTTGTAGCAAAGATGAAAAAATAATTCTCGATAATATTGAAGGTTTTTTGGGAAATAACATTGAAATAATGGCTGTTTCTAATTTAGATTACGACCAAACGAAAGAGTTATCTGGTGAAAGCACCGATGATTGGCAATCACTTCTTGATATGGACGAGCATTTTGAAAAGAAGAAGAAAAAGAAGTAGAACTAAAGTAACGCCAAAAACTTAGCGGAAAACTGACGCGCTTAATTAACTCAAACTGGAATAGCAACCATTTCTCTAACCTTATCCAAAGCATAATCAATCTCTTCTTTAGTTGTGAAACGTCCAAAAGAAAAACGAACAGGTTGGCAATTTTGAGAATTTGGTAAGGCAGCTAAAACATGAGACCCGACATTACTCCCTGCAGTGCAAGCACTACCACCAGAAACACAGACACCATTTATATCTAAATTAAACAGAAACATACTGCTTCTCTCTGACAATGGAAAGCAAACACTTAATACCGTGTATAAACTCCTTTCTGAGTTCTCTTCTCCGTTAATAATAATACTAGGAATCATTTCTTGCAATTGCTCCTTCATATAAGTCTTAAGACCTTGTATTGAAACTTGATGCTCTTCCATGTGATCATGCGCAATTTCCATCGCTTTGGCCAGACCTACAATTCCATAAAGATTTTCTGTACCACCTCTATGACCGCGTTCTTGAGAACCACCCGACATCATGTATTCTATTGGTGTATTTTTATTTATATACAAAAACCCAACTCCCTTTGGGCCATGAAACTTGTGAGCAGCACATGTAACAAAATCTATATCGATTGCTTTCATATCAAAACGATAATGTCCCATGGTTTGAACCGTATCTGAATGAAAATAAGCTTTGTATTTTTTACACAAATTACTTATTGCTTCCAATGAAATTAGATTTCCTATTTCGTTATTGCCATGCATCAGAGAGACCATTGTTTTTAGAGAATCATTCGACAATAACTCTTCAAGATGTTGAACATTTACATGACCATCTTGATTCAACTTAACATACTCAACCTGAATATTAAAATGATCCCTTAGATGCTCTGCTGTATGGCCAACAGCATGATGCTCTATACATGAAGTTATTATTCTTTTAACACCTAAATCCATAACACCACAGCGCAAAGCCATGTTATCAGCTTCCGTACCACCTGATGTAAAAATAATTTCTGAAGGTTCAGCATTTAAATAATCAGCTACTTTTTTTCTAGATATTTCAATGGCATTTTTTGTTTTTCTACCGAAAGCATGCGTAGAAGATGGGTTCCCAAAATGTTCTGTCATATACGGCATCATAGCATCAAGTACTAAAGGATCTAATGGTGTTGTAGCTGCGTTATCGAGATATACGTTCATAGGATTATAATAATAATTTCAAATGTAATAAAAGTATTTAGGATAAATGTATTCTGTAATAGGCTTTCATGCATTAACTAAATTTGTTAAGATTCCAATTTTATCCAATTAATAACCCAGTGCAGAGAGCATGCTATCCGAACTTTGCGAATCACAAAACACTTGAACTTCCAATTCCCCATCGTGAACATCTCTTAACACTAAGGTTTTTGGCGATGGGATTAAACAATGTTTGATTCCCCCATATCCACTTAAAGCTTCTTGGTAGGCACCAGTGTTAAAAAATCCAATATACAATGGCTTATTCTTATTGTATTTTGGCAAATAAATAGCGCTTACGTGTTGTTCTGAATTATAAAAATCTTCGCTATCGCAGGATATTCCTCCGAGAAAAACACGTTCAAAAGGTTCTTTCCAATGGTTAATAGGAAGCATAATAAACTTCTTATTGATAGCCCATGTATCCGGCAATGTCGTCATAAACGAACTGTCAATCATATCCCATTTTTCGCGATCATTTTGCTGTTTTTGATCAATTATCTGATATGTATTAATTGCACTTTCTCCCACTGTAAATGAGCCAAATTCCGTAATTATATTTGGCTCTGTCACCCCTTTTTCCTCACATATAGACTTTATATACAAAATTGTATCATCAATCATTTTTTGATAATTGAAGTCAAATGATAAAGAGTTTTTAATTGGCAACCCGCCTCCTAAATCGAGAGTATCTAAATCAGAACAAACTTTTTTCAACTCACAGTAAAGGTTAACTACTTTAGTCAATTCATTCCAGAAATAAGTAGTATCGGTAAACCCTGAATCTACAAAAAAGTGCAACAATTTAAGCTCATGCTTTTTATTTCCTTGAAGATGCTCCGTGTAATACTTAACTGCTTCTTGGTATCCAATTCCCAAGCGTGAAGTGTAAAACCCAAATTTAGGCTCTTCTTCTGTTGCTATGCGCATGCCTATTTTAAAAGGCCGATCTACAAGCTTATCCACCTTATCCAACTCTGAGGTGCCATCGATAATCATTACTCCGTTGTTAAACCCTTGATTAAAAAGATCTGCTATGTTTTGGATATACGAATCAGTTTTATAACCGTTAAACAAAATAAACTTATCTCTTGAATACTTGCCTGCATTGGTCAAATTCTTAATAATCTCAAGGTCATAGGCGGAAGAAGTTTCTAAATGACTTCCTGAATCAATTACCGTTTCAAGTACAAACTTAAAATGAGAACTTTTAGTACAATAGCAGTAGGTATATTCTCCTCTATACCCAACCTTGTTCATCGCTAATCTAAAGAACTCTTTAGCTCGGTTTATATTATCTGAAATTTTAGGCAAATACCAAATCTTCAAAGGGGAACCATACTCTTTGATTATTTGTTTCAAATCAATGCCATGAAAAAACAGTTCGTTGTTTTTCACTTCAAACTCATCTTGTGGAAAGTCGTATGTTTTTTCTATTATATCTTGATATCTTGGACTCACGAATGCGAAGATAGAAAATTGGTTGTTTTCGAGCTCTTTTTTCAGTCAATTTGGACGAATTTTATCAATGCTTATTCTTTCAGAATAGGTTATATTAATATAAAAGAAATCAGAAAACAAATGACACTGCTTAGATAGCTTCCAAAGCTTGTTCAACATCCCAAATAATATCCTTGGAATTTTCAACCCCAACAGATAAACGCACCAGTTTATCCGTTATTGACAACCTTTTCCTTACATCAGCCTCTATATCAACATGCGTCATTGTTGCAGGGTGTTCTGCTAAACTTTCTGTACTCCCCAAACTAACAGCAAGCTTTATTAATTTTAAACTATTTAAAAATTTAAAAGCTTCTTTTTCTCCACCTTTCACGTCAAAAGCGATCATAGCACCTGCTGCTTTGTATTGTTTTTTATACAAAGCCGTTTTAATTGGGTCATTGTCGTCTTCAATAAAACCTAAATAATACACCTTCTCTACCTTGGGATGTTGCTTTAGGAATTCCGCAACATATTTTGCATTTTCAGCTTGTTGATCCATTCGAACTTTTAACGTTTCTAAACTCCTCATTAATAACCAACCTGTCCATGGTCCTGCCATATTCCCTAAAAAAGTACGCAAACCTTTTATTCTCCCTATCAACTCTTTCGAACCGAGACAAGCCCCAGCTATAACATCGCTATGACCACCAATGTATTTTGTTGCTGAATACAACACGATGTCGGCACCATGCTCTAGAGGATGCTGCCATAATGGACCCATATATGTATTATCAACAGAAACAATTACTTTTTCTTCTTGTGAGGAAAGCTCTTTGGCAATATCACTGCACATTTCAATATCGAAAAGTGCATTGGTTGGATTTGCGGGAGTTTCAATGTGAATCATTGCTAATTTATGACCAGATTCCTTTACCAGTTTAATAATTTCATCCTTACTCATATCAGAATTAAATCCGATTGAATGAATTCCCATTTTCTCAAGAAAATGATTCACAAAGTGGTCCGTTCCTCCGTATAAAGGTCTTCCGCATAAAATTAAATCTCCAGGTTTTAAAAATTCCATCATTGCCGTTGAAATTGCCGACATTCCACTTTCAAATACAGCACAGTCCTCTGCTTTATCCCATAAGCACAATCTGTTTTCTAGAATCTCTAAATCTGGATTATTTAAACGACTATAAATAAGTCCCAGCTCCTCTTCTTTTTCTTTTTCTCTTATTCCATATGCAACTTCGAAGAAAGCTTTGCCCTCTTCTGCGTTCTTGAACACGAAAGTTGATGTTTGAAAAATAGGACACTTAATTGCCCCTTCTGATAATTCTGGTTTATAACCATGACTCATCATTAAACTTTCTGGGTTCATATTTTTATAATCCATAACTTAATTTTTTGCTTTTACAAAAACAAAACTACACATTAAAGATTATTTAATTGATAAAATCAATATATTTAGAAAATTATACTTTAAATAACCTAATTTAAAGATTATTTAATTATTTTCATACTGTATTTTGAAAATACAACAGAAAGATAAACTATATGGTAATTGACAAAATTGATGTATCTCTTCTAAATTTGTTGCAGAGCAATACGAAACTTAACACAAAAGAACTAGCTCAAAAAGTTGGCTTATCCGTTACCCCAACCTACGAAAGAATAAAACGACTGGAAAAGGAGGGATATATTAAACAGTATGTGGCGATTTTGGATAGAAAATTAATCGATAAAAATTTAATGGTGATATCATTTGTTTCATTGATATTACATTCCAATGATATGCAAATTGAATTTGAAAAATCTGTCATCGAGTACCCAGAAGTTATTGAATGTTTTCATGTCACAGGAAATTATGATTACCAATTAAAAGTAATTGTTTCAGACATGGAGGAATATCAAGCTTTTATTAAAAATAAACTATCATCAATCAATAACATTGCTAATGTACAAAGTTCTTTTGTCATGAGTTCATTAAAAGATACAACTGCAATTCCTATTATTGTATAATTTCTAATCTTAGAATATGCGCTTCATTTTGTTATTATTCTTGTTTACCATCTATTCAATAGGAAATGGTGCTCCCGAGAACAGCCTTAACAAAGAAACTTATCTAATTATTGGAGACTCCGTATTTGTTAAAAATGGCGCTACTTGTCACATTGATAATTTTGTAAATGGAAAATGCGAAATAGAAGAAAATTGGTGGGATATCAACTACCTAAATTTCTGGACTGGATTGCTCATTCCGTTTGCCTTTTTTGCCTATATAGTTTTAGCGATAAAACAAAAAATAAACAATAACAAGAGTGAATAATTCCATTTACCTAAAAACAACTTAGCAATTGTTGATAAATTAAAAATGATTTTGTAAAAACCGCCTTCATTTTTCGTTCTTTTAACAACGATAAAACTACATCCTATGACCAAAAAAATGCAATCTAAAATATTTGTCCTTGACACATCGGTAATTCTGCATGATCATAACGCTATAAATTGTTTTGATGAGCATGATGTTGCTATTCCAATTACGGTTATGGAAGAAATTGACACATTTAAAAGAGGGAATGATTCCAAAAATTTTGCTGCAAGGGAGTTCATAAGACTACTTGACACCATAAGTAAAGACAAAACTATTCAGGACTGGAATCCAATTAACGGAGATAAATCTGGGCGATTTAAACTCGTAATGGTTAATGCGGAACTGGAAGTTGATGCGATAAAAGTATTTGGCAAAACCAATGATAATAAAATATTGAATGCCGCTCTGACACTTAAGGTACAAGAACCAGATAGATCAATAATTATTGTATCTAAAGATATTAACCTTCGATTAAAAGCAAAAGCTTTAGGCATGCATGCCGAAGACTATACAACTGACAAGGTTGATAAAGAAAGTGCTGGATATACTGGTAAAGTTATATTAGAAAATGTAGATACAGAAGTAATTAATAAACTTTACAAAGAAGGTAGTTTGGAAGATACTAGCTTCATGCCTGACCCTCCTATTAATAATGGTTTTTACATATTAAAAAACGGAAAAACTTCTATTCTTTCTTTCTTTGATGGAGGCTCGCAAGTACTAGAAAGAGTTGAGAAAGAATATATATATGGTATTAAACCAAAGAATGCAGAGCAAACATTGGCGATTAGAGCTTTAATGGATCCAAACATAAAGCTTGTAACATTGCAAGGTGTAGCAGGTACAGGTAAGACTTTACTTGCACTAGCCAGTGCGATTGAGCAACACAATTCTTACAATCAAATTGTATTAGCCAGACCTATTGTTCCATTAAGCAACAATGATATAGGGTATTTACCTGGAAATGCAGAAGACAAGATAAACCCTTATATGCAACCTCTTTTTGACAATTTAAAATTCATTAAAAACCAATTTGGTCCAAATGAAAAGAAACACAAAAAGATTGAAGAAATGGAAGAAGTAGGAAAGCTAT
Source organism: Flavobacteriales bacterium (assembly GCA_029244805.1). Lineage (GTDB taxonomy): Bacteria > Bacteroidota > Bacteroidia > Flavobacteriales_D > Parvicellaceae > CALSMU01. Next base: position 14,379 of record JAQWQH010000074.1, on the reverse strand, counting down.
CAATTACAGCTTTAGCTTTTATTCGAGGCAGAAGTTTTTCTAACATGCTTTTCATTGTTGATGAAGCGCAAAATCTTACTCCCCATGAAGTAAAAACAATTATCACGCGAGCAGGAGAAAACACTAAAATTGTGTTTACCGGAGATGTTTTTCAAATTGACACCCCTTATCTGGATGAACAAAGTAATGGGATGTCCTATTTAATTGACAGACTAAAAGGAAGTAATTTATTTGCCCACATAAGACTAGAAAAAGGTGAAAGGTCGGAGTTAGCAAATTTGGCTAATGAAATGCTATAACTTTTAGTAAATAAAATCCTATTAAGTCAACATTATTTGTAAAAAATCATCATGTTTAAAGTTTTATCGATTAGCTTTCTTCTTTGCACTTCAGGGACTTTTCAAGGACAAAATACAGGTATAACTCTTGAAAATCCCCTAGATAGTGAAAACTCTACTCTCGCTAATCAACATAAATTTATTATGGAGCAATCCAAAAGTTATGTTAATAATAAAGTAGTAAAAATTGAATGGATTAAAAAGTTTTACTCGAATGTAAAAGACTCATTAGAATCAGTAAAATACGAGCGATCTATTTTTGAAAAAGCTTATACCGAAGAAATAAAAGTATCAAAAGATGCATTAAATTCTGCTACAGCTTTAAAGAAAGAGTTGGACCTTGTTAATTCTGAAAAAGAAAATATTACTTTTTTTGGATCAATCACCTCCAAAAGCTCCTATAAAAAAATAGTTTGGACTGCTATTATTAGTCTGTCCGCATTCTTGTTGCTCTTTCTCTTTAAGTATAAAAATAGTAATAGGTCAACCAAAGAAATCAAAGAAAAGCTTAACGAAATTGAACTTGATCTTGAGCAGACTAAAAAGAAAGCAAGAATTAAGGAGCAGGAACTTATGAGGAAACTGCAAGATGAGATTAACAAAAACACTTAATTTAGGTATTTTCTAAATCGGCAATAAATTTTAAAGCATGCTCTTTTAACTGAAATATCCCAGGCTCCTCCATCGGTATATGACCACAATTATCTAAAAAAACAACCTCTTTCTTACACGCTAATCTGCTATAAAATGGCTCTGAAATATTCCATGGAATTATATAATCTTCTTTCGGCTGAAAAAACAACAAAGGGCACTTTATAAATTCTTCAGGCTCAATGCTTGCTTTGGCTTCAAATAGTGTCCTTAAAAACTTTAGATAAACCCAGCTTCCTGAACCTACTTTGTCTTTCTTCAATTTTTTCACAAATGATGGATCATTCGCCATTGCCCACATTTTTGTGGTCATCTTGATTGGCACCTTCATGTTATCAGTGATCCCCTTAAATAAGGACAAACCTTTCGCTCCCAATTTACCCATTATATCATTTTTAGCCAGTTGCACTTGAACTTCTTTTTGAGAAGTATCGGCTAGACTAGAAACCATAAGACCGGCAACATTGTCATTCATACAGGCAACATGATAAGACAGCATACCTCCAAGGCTAATACAACAAAGCAAAACTTTTCGCCCACACATTTCCTTTTCTCTGTCGAGCATGTCATTTAAGAGCTCTACCCAAGTTGAATAGCTATTTGGCTTTCTAATTTCTGTCAATCCAAAACCAGGCATATCAGCAGCTACGCATTCATACCCTTCTGCTCTTAAATAAGCTCCCATTGGCGCTAGAAGCCTTCCATTGCCACCACCACCATGGACAAGTATAATTTTTAATGGCTTATTGTTTTCTTTGGGAATATAGCGATCTAGGTGAACAGAATAATCCTTCCATTCCCAATACTCTTCAAAGGGTTCTTCTCCCTCCACTATCCTAAACTCTTCTGGATAATACATTTGAAAATCTTTCCATTGTGGAAAATCATTGTACGATCTTTTTTTGTCCATTTTACCAAATTATAATAGCTATTAAATTTAAATAGAACTGAATCAAAACTAATAATTTCAGAGACATTTACAATAAAAAAGAGTAATGTTTCATCAATAAAAACAGTTGAATAAAAGCAGATTACGAGCTTTTCGTCTGTACTTATCAGCAGTTTGTCTCAATTCTCTTAACCAAGGTAATATTTAGCTTTACCTTTGCACGGCTTTTCTAAAAATCTTTAATCTAAAGAAATATGAAAAAATTAACTAGCATGCGAAGTACGTTTTCATTTAAAAGTTTACTTCTAATTGTTTTTATTCAATTTAACCCAATTTGCATATTTTCAGCTCTTGAGAAGCATACGGACCCTTCTACTGAATATCCTCCGTTTACATTAACTGTAAAGAATTTAAAAATTGCTCTAGAAAATGCGGGTGTACAACATGCTGATATTGTTTTAAGACAAGCCATTTTGGAAACAGGCTGGTTTAAATGTACAAATTGCTCGCTCAGTAGAAACAACATCTTTGGGTTTTGGTACAAGAAAAAATATATCCAGTTCGATGATTGGAAAGATTGCGTTGCCTACTATAAAAGATGGCAAGACAGGCATTATTCTGGCGGAGATTATTACGTTTTTTTAAAAAAGGTAGGTTATGCCACAGATCCTAATTATGTGAAAAGATTAAAATCAATAAAAGGCATATAGTCTGCACAGTGACAACATTTAGTTATCCTTTTGATAATTGACAATTGAAGCTTTTAGTAATAACTTTACTGAAAGATTTTTTTATTGGCAACAATCACCTTCGCTAAAACCTATCTTTTTTGCATTCTATTTTAGTATATTTGGAGTTGCTATTCTAAATTATTATGAAATCATTCTATTTTTTTATTTGTTCTTTGTTCTTTATGAGCCAGTCAGTTTATGGGCAAATCCCCACATTGAATTGTAATGGAGATATTATTGTCGATAATGCAATTGCATCCTGTGGAGAATCCGTGGTATATACTATTCCTAATTGCGCTTCTAATTGTGGAGGAGAAACAATAACTCAAACCGATGCTACTGGTCTAACTTCAGGTGATTTTTTCCCTTTAGACACAACAATTTTAGAATACACTATTACAAGTGCTGGCGGATCATCTACTTGTTCATTTATGATAATAGTTGTTGACGCTGAAAACCCAACCTTCTCTCCGCCCTGTCCGGGAAATATTTCGGTCAATTCTGACTTAGGCTTATGTGGTTCTTCCACATCATATACGAGACCTAAGGGAATTGATAATTGTGGTATTCCACAAACTATTCAGACCGATGGAACCGGCTTGACAGCGGGCAGTTTTTTTCCTGTTGGTGTTACGAATCAAATTTGGGTCACTACGGATACCGCTGGAAATACAGCAACTTGTAATTTTACAGTAACAGTTAATGACGTGGAATCACCTACTTTTTCCAGTTGTATTACTCTACAAACATTCAATAATGACAATGGACTATGTGACGCGGCTGTATCATATGTAATGCCAGTTGCAGCCGATAATTGCGCAAACACTGCGCTTACTCAAATTGATGCAACGGGATTTGTGAATGGCGATACTTTTCCGTTCGGGTCTACATTTCAAGAATTTACTGTTACGGATGATACTGGAAATCCAGCAGCTTCCTCTTGTTTAATAGAAATAATTATAGTGGACAATGAAGCTCCAACCATTACATGCAGCGGAACACAGAGTGAATTTGCTGATGCAAACTGTGATGCAGTTATTGGTGACTACACTTCAACTGCGGTTGTTAATGACAATTGCGATTTAAATCCAATAGTTAGCCAATTGCCTTTACCCGGTACTATTATAAATGGAGCTACTGCGGTTACATTAACAGCTACAGATGTGAGTGGAAACTCATCTGATTGCGCCTTCACAGTTAACATTACAGACACAATTTCTCCCACTATAACTTGTCCACAAAATCAAAATGTTTCTGCTAACACAGCTTGCACAGCAATATTGGGAGACTATACAGGTTTGGCAATACTTTCAGACAACTGCGATTCTAACCCTAGTGCAACACAAACCCCAGTTGCTGGCACAACCATTACAACATCTCAATTAGTAACATTAACCGCAACTGATGCAAGTGGAAATACAGCTACTTGTACTTTTCTAATAACTGTGGATGACGCAACAGCTCCAACAATAACATGTCCTCCTGATGAAACTGTTTTCGTTGATGGGAATTGTGAATACCTTCTTCCTGATTATACCGGCTCTTTGGTTATAGTTGATGACTGTGACAACAACCCCAGTATTGTACAAGCTCCAGCACCCGGAACAGCTATGTCGGGAGGACCTCCATCTTTTGTATCTTTTAGTGTAACAGATATTTCTTCAAATGCTTCTGTATGCTCTTTCTCCTTAACCTTTGTTGATACTATAGCTCCAGTAGTAACTTGTCCTGCAGATCAAACTGATTTTTTAGATGCTAGTTGTGAGTTTAGGGCTTTGGATTACTCAACTTTAGTAACGGGTATTGACAACTGTGGAGGTTCTGTCTTTTTTACGCAAACTCCTTCTGTCAACACCCTATTTACTGGTACAAGCTCACCAATTGTTATCACTTACCTAGCAGAAGATGCATTAGGAAACACTTCTTCATGTAGCTTTAATGTAAATATTTCTGATACTATAGCTCCAATCATTTCAGGGTGTGCTCCTGACACTTCAGTATCGGCTGATGCTAACTGTGAATATATTATGGAAGATTTCACAGGGTTTATTTCAGCGAGTGACAATTGCTCCACTCCAACTGGTGAATCTCAAGATATTGCTATTGGAACTGCGCTAGTGGCTGGTGGACCTTATCCAGTGGTATTATCTATATTTGATGATTATAGTAATACATCAACGTGTACTTTTAACATTATAGTGGTTGACAATACAGCTCCACTAATAAATTGCCCGAATAATTCAAATGTTGCTGCAGATATTAATTGTGATTATTTAATCCCATCGTATGACACAACTTTAAATATCACAGATGAATGTTCAAGTTTCACCTATTCTCAATCCATTGCATCTGGAACAATATTATCAGGCATATCTGCAACACAAGTAATATCAATTTTTGTGGAAGATACTGCAGGGAATTCGAACTCTTGCACATTTACAATAACAGTTGTAGATACTTTGGCACCAACTATAACTTGTCCTACAGATCAAATACTTGATATTAATGGACTTTGTCAATACACCTTGCCGGATTTCTCCGGAATAGTAGTAGCAAACGATTTTTGTGACGCTACACCTTTAATTTATCAGAGCATTGGTGCAGGCGTTACCATGGACAGTATTAATACAATAACCATGACGGTTCAAGATTCCTCTGGAAATCTTGCAACTTGTAGTTTTAACGTTATCCCAAATGACACCGTTGCTCCAACTATTATCTGTCCCAATGACGACTCCACGTGTAATGATGTAATTACGTATACTGCTCCTATCGGAATAGATGATTGTGGCAGTTCCAGTACAGCACAAACAGATGCCACGGGCCTTTCATCTGGAGATTCTTTTCCAGTTGGAATTACAACCCTGGAATACACTGCAACAGACTTAGTAGGAAACACAACGACATGTACGTTTGATTTAAAAGTATTTGCTCCTGTTGTATTATTTGCAGGGACAAGTGTTTTAATTGAAGAAGGAGATAGCACGGTTATTGATGCTACAGTTAGTAATGGTGGAGATATTTTATGGACTCCGTTTTATAATATGGATAATGACACCATATTAAACCCAAGCGTAGCTCCAACTGAACCCACAACTTATTATACTATTTACACCACAAGCGCAGACGGTTGTTCTGCTACCGATTCTGTTTTAATATTAGTAAATACAATTGACTCCTTGGAAATAAACAATTTTCTTTCTCCAAATGGTGATTTATCAAATAACACATGGACTGTAAACAAACCATCCTTAATTTCAGGTTGTCCATTGGCTATATACAACAGATGGGGGAAAATAGTTTGGGAATCCACTTCGTATGACAATAACTTTGATGGAACCAACAAATCAGGAGAGCCCCTTCCAGAAGGAACTTATTTTTATTTTATTAAATGTGCTCAACAAGAATACAAAGGCAGTATTTTATTGATGAGATAATAAATTTATTTTTATGAAGAATCTATTTTTAGGTACAATAATATTGATATCGTTTAGTGCATTTTCACAACAGTTACCAATTAGTGCGATGTATCCGCACAATACCTCTTTTGTTAATCCTGCCGAGGTTGGCACAAAAAAAGGAACGCAAGTACAATTAGCGCACAGACAGCAGTGGATAGGATTTGTAGGTAGCCCTAATACCACCTTTATATATGCGCAACGTCAGCTAAATTCTAAAATGGGTATTGGCGGCAACATAACCTTGGATAAAATTGCATTCATTCAAAGAATAAATGCAAATGCAAGTTATTCCTACAAATTATTTATTGATAACAAGAGTAAAATTCGATTCGGTCTTTCTGCTGGAATTATGAAAGGAACTTTGGACTTAAATACTATTCAAGCAGATGATATGAGTGATATTGTTCTCACAAGCGCTCCATTAAAAATGACTTTTGATGCAACATTTGGCATGGCATACACTTTTGATAAAGATTTAAATATTGGAATAGCACTACCTCAATTATTGGGGACAAAGGCAAGTATAGATGTTGTTGATGGAAGTAAATACAATTTAGCACGCCATAGTAACTTATATGTTTCTTACAAAATGAAAGTTGATGAGCAATTTGAATTTATACCTTTAATAATGGTAAGAAATGCACAAAAGAAAAATTCACAAGTTGAAATATTTGGAAATATTAAATACAACAATAAGCTATGGGGAGGAATAGGACATAGATCAAATTCGGTGTTTATTTTAAATATGGGCATGCAATTGATGGACAAATTATCTCTTACTTATGCTTTCGAATTTAGTAGTTCAGGGGTAGCTACAAATACATCTGGAACACATGAGATTATGCTCTCTTTAAACCTTAATAAAGCATCTAAAATCCCAGAAGAAGAACAAGAAGAAGAAGAGGAAATCGTGCCAGAAGAAGACCAACTGTGAAAAAACCAATATAAATCAGTAAATTACATTCTTTCAGGAACGTTTACGCCCAATAATGTCATCGATAATTTAATCACCGTTCCTACCTTATAGCTAAGTGCTATTCTAAATGCTTTTTTGTTAGCATCCTGCTCTTTTATAATGGACAGGGATTGATAAAATGAATTATAATTCTTCACCAATTCATATGTGTAATTAGCTATTATTGCGGGACTATAACTTTTGCCAGCTTCTTCAATCGCGCTAGGAAACTCTGAAAGATCTTTCAACAATGTTTTTTCCACAGGTTCCAGTAATAAATCTGTCTCCGAGACCTTACTAAAAGTCTCAACTTTTCTCAATATGGATTGAATCCTTGCGTATGTATATTGAATAAAAGGACCGGTATTTCCGTTTAAATCAACTGACTCCTCGGGGTTAAATTGCATTCCCTTTTTAGGATCAACTTTTAGCAAATAATATTTTAGTCCTCCAAGGCCTATTGTTTTGTAGAGCTCATCTTTAGTTGAATCAGAAAGACCGTCCAAATGCCCTCTTTCTTGAGTCATTTCTTTGGCATCCTCAATTACACTTTTCATCAACTCATCGGCATCTACAACAGTACCTTCTCTGGATTTCATTCTACCAGTCGGTAAGTCTACCATGCCATAAGAAAGATGATAACATCCTTCAGCCCAAGAATAACCTATTTTCTTTAGAATTGTGAAAAGAACATTAAAATGATGATTTTGTTCGTTACCTACTGTATATATAAGACCAGATAAATTTGGATAATCTTTGAAACGTTCAATAGCTGTGCCAAGGTCTTGTGTCATATAAACAGATGTACCATCCGCACGGAGTAGTAATTTATCATCCATTTTATGACTACTTAAGTCGCACCAAACTGAACCATCTTCTTTTTTGTAGAAATGATTATCTGCTAAACCTTTCTCTACTACATCTTTGCCTAAAATATAGGTGTTAGATTCATAATAAAGTTTATCAAAATCAACTCCCATTTCCTTATAAGTAGCTTCAAACCCTTCATATACCCATGCGTTCATAGTTTCCCAAAGCGCATACACATCCGGATCTCGTGCCTCCCATTTAAGAAGCATGGCTTGTGCATCTTTAAATATTTTAGCTTCTCTCTCGGCATCCTTCGAATCCATCCCATCTTCTACCAAAACTGCTATTTGCTTTTTGTACTCCTTATCAAATGCAACATAGTATTTCCCAATAAGATGGTCACCTTTCATACCAGTGGACTCAGGTGTTTCATTATTGCCAAATATTTGCCATGCCAACATACTTTTACAAATATGTATTCCTCTGTCGTTAATTATTTGTGTCTTATAAACTTCATGACCATTTGCTTTTAATATTTCAGCAACTGAATAACCTAAAAAGTTATTTCTTAAATGACCTAAATGCAGAGGCTTGTTGGTATTTGGAGAAGAATACTCCACCATAAAAGTTTTTCCTGTAGAAGAAGCAGATTTACCAAAATTTTCATTTTTTGCCCATATATTGAACTGAGCTAACCAAACTTTATCTTTTATCGAAAGATTTAAAAATCCTTTTACCACATTATAAGAACTAGTTACCTCAGAGTTATCTAAAAGCCACTTCCCTATTTCTTCAGCTGATTGTTCAGGCGATTTTTTTGTAACTTTCAGCAAAGGAAAAACAACCAAAGTCAAATATCCTTCGAATTCTTTTTTTGTTTTTTGAATCTGAATTTGTTGAGTTGGTAATTCATGGGAGTATAAAGCTTCAACAGCCCTTACCACATTTAGAATGATATTATCTACTACTCTCATTTAGATATTGTTCTCTGATAAATAATTTTATTGCTGCGGCAAAGGAAACCGTATTATCCTCTTTTTTCAATTATTGAGGTGGCATTTTCTAAAATGCGGAAAGCCGTCTCAGCCATTTTATTTTGTTTGTTATCCAAACAAGGATTAATTTCAACAACCTCAAAACAACCTACTCTTTTGTCAATAAGAAAATGGTTGATCAATCCACTTGCCTCCTGTTCCGTAATTCCATTCGCGACGGGCGTACCTGTTCCATAAGAAACTAAATCGCAGTCCATACTATCCACATCGAACGAAAGATAAAGAATATCGCATTCTTTCAGGTAATCTAGTACTTCTCTAGATACTTTTTCTACACCGTTCCTTCTAACATATTCAACACTGACATTATTAATCGAGTTATTCGCAATAAAATAATCTTCTGATTCCTCTGTATCTCTCACTCCTATAAAAACCAGATCTTCTGGGTTAATTTTAGGTGCTATGCCGCCAACATTTTTCAGCTTCTCCCAAGATTCAATTACTTCTGGTTCCAATTCTTTTATTTTATGATCTATATTATCAAAATTCAAGGCAGTAGCCAAAGGCATTCCATGCATATTGCCCGAGGGAGAAGTGTATGGAGAATGTAAGTCTGCATGCGCATCAATCCATATTACTCCTAAGCGTTTATCAGGATTAGATTTTTTAATTCCAGCAATAGATCCTCCAGCACTTGAATGATCTCCAGCTAGTATAAGCGGAAATCTATTCTTTTGAAGTGTTGCATCAACCTTATTACAAATCCTATCAAAGATTTTAAATACACCTTCCATTCTCTTTGCACTTGGAAAGTCTATCTCCTCAAATAACCGATGGTTTTCATTTTCAATTTTTTCAAGTGTATATCTATTAAAATAATCACTTTTACTATTAAAAGCTGCGATCCTTAATGCATCTACACCGAGACTTGCACCTCTAGTACCTGCACCAATTTCTGAATTATTTTCGATTAAAACTACCCGACTCATATTTGTAAATATTGACATTTCATCCTAGCGAACTGCGAGTTTACTGAAAATTGTTTGAATTACAATGTTTATAAGGGATATAACAACAAAAAAGCACTTATTTGAAATCAAATAAGTGCTTTAGTTATGGTGATATTATTGTTTTTCAGTTATTTACTTCATATCTAGCTTTTAATCCATTTAATACATCTTGCAATCTCTTAGCAAATGTCTTGTACTTTGAAACACCTCCAACCTTGGCCTTTTGAAGATAATTGTCCGCAGAATCAAAATCATTTATCCACATGTACGCTTCAGCCAAGTTAGCATATAATAATGCAGTTACTTTTTTATTAACCCTATCTTTATTATCAAAAGGGTTCGTTTCTTCCAAGGCATCTTCCCAAATTTCTATTCCATTTTCAATTTTCCCAATTGCACTTATTCTTTCAACATCCTTAAACAGCAAATCATAACCAGACTTAACGTATGTATAGGCATCAATCAAATCAGAATAATCATGCCCTTTATGCTTTTTAACCGTGTAGATTTCTGTAGATCGAGTTCTCTTAGGATACCCGCATTTATCATTAATTACTGAATTAACCGATTTAAAAGAAGCAGTCAACATTGATTTTTGTTTCTGAGCCCAAAAAGTATCGTAATTATCAATTAACCAAACTTTATGTTCATATTGATTGTCATATGACTTAATTACTGATGTTTGTAGATTATCATTAATCGTTTCTGAAAGTATTATTCCTGTTCCTGGAACTTCTATAGTGACCTTGATTGGCATTTTGCAAGAACTTGTGTATGTGTATTTAGTTGCTGCACCTATGCCGGTTTTTTTAACCGCAATGCTTGCATTTTGAAAACCCAATATTTCTAATTTTACAACAGCTCCACCCTCACCTTTTGTATATCCCTCAAGGTCAATTAATCCATTTGTTTGCGACTCATTAACATCCTCTGTTAATAAAGGTAGCCTTATATCCTCTTTAATAGGTTGCTTAGAATACGGAGGCTTTATTGGCATTACTGGTGCTACAGCCGGCGAAACAGTTGCATTTACCGTACGTTCCCACTTCGCTAATTCCATTAGATACAGCTTATCTACTCTCTTTTTATCTTCTAACCACGTTTCAAACTCTGCTTCAAAAGTAGATAGCTTGTTTTGGTAGACGGACATGGAATCTTCATTACTTTTCGCATAACTAGAAATATCTACAACCAAATTATAATTTGAAATGTCTTTTGGTATTGGATTCGTTGGTAATTGGATATACTTAAATGAAACTCTCTGGTCTTGAACATTTTGACCAAAAGTTAATCCACCTATTAATAGTGCTATTGGTAGTAATATTTTTTTCATATGAATAATTTTATTTTCCTTGCCTAACTCAAAATGCTTGCCAAAGAACATTTCGAATGTATAAAAAAAAGACTTATCTAGCTAGTATTTAAAAGACTACTTCAGTTTTGAAGCAAATACTTTTTTGAATTTTTCCAGCTTTGGCTGAATAACATACTTACAATATTGTTGATCCCCATTTTGCAAATAATAGTCTTGATGGTAATTTTCTGCTCTATAAAATTTTGGAATGGGCAACACCTCTGTAACCAAAGGATTTTCCCAAGCGCCAGACTCTGAAAGCTCCGTTTTGAGTTGTAAAGCAATTTTCCCCTGTTATTCTGTATGGTAAAAGATTACTGATCTATATTGTGTACCTATATCAGCTCCTTGTCGATTTAAAGTAGTTGGATCATGTGTTTGCCAGAAAACTTGCAATATATCTGCTAATGATATTTGAGAGGGATCATAAGCTATTTGCGCTACTTCTGCATGGCCAGTCTTACCTTTACAAACCTCTGCATAGGAGGGGTTATCAACTGTTCCTCCTGCATATCCGGACACAACAGACTCAACGCCTTTTAACTCACTAAAAACGGCTTCTACGCACCAAAAGCAGCCTGCACCTAATGTTATTGTATCCATATTGTTAGATTCATTTATGATTTTTTCATGTTCATCAATTTGCGCAGTTGAACAAGAACTGAAAGCGAAAATAATTGTTATAATTGATATCCATTTCATAACTCTTTTATTTTTTATCAAAAGTAGATTATTAATATTGAAACTACTAGTAGCAATGAGACATTTCGATCTTCGTGTCATTTAATAAGTAGAACCCAACGAATAAAATTATTCAATAAAAAACATAATATATTGCTGTATCTTTTTTTTAAAAATGAATTTACTTTCAGAAACTATTTAACAAATAAGTAAACGAGGTTTAAGATAAAAAGAGAAAGCATGAAAAATTTAAAAATAACCGTAATATTTTTTCTACTAATTGCATTGAGTTGTGTTTTTATTATTTGTACACCCTCCAAAATAGATCAAAATGCAAAAACCGAATTTGAGCAAGAAATTGATTTAATATCAAAAGCGAAAAAAGCTCAAAGGTTTTGTGCAGACAATGGCATGAACCAGGATTTTTGTATTCTCATAGATATGAGCAAGCATTCTGGGAAAAACAGGTTTTATGTTTGGAGTTTTATAGATGAAGAGCCAATAGCCGAATACCTAGTAACGCATGGTTGTGGTGATAATCCATGGTCACTTGACCATAGCAAAACCAATCCAAAGTTCAGCAACACAGAAGACACACATCTTTCATCACTTGGTAAATATAAAATAGGTGATAGAGGTTGGAGCAATTGGGGAGTTAATATCAACTATAGATTACATGGATTAGATAAAACGAACTCTAATGCGAATAATAGAGATATTGTGTTTCATTCTTGGGAAGAGATTGCAGATACAGAAGTATATCCTGCAGGCACTCCTGAAGGCTGGGGTTGTCCAGCTATCTCGGATAACGCATTTTTGGCGTTAGACAAATTATTAAAAATTCAAATAAAACCCACTCTTATGTGGATTTATAATTAGTTAAATTATGAAAAATAATAAAGTTTTTAGAAAATTAATATTTTTAGTAAGTATACTTTTAGCTACTATTTTTGGCTTTGGTATAGGTGTTGGTATAAAGAAAACACGAACAATTTTTGTACATAAACTATGTCCTGATGGACAATGCCTTAGTCATGAACATGCTTACTATGTGCAAGAGAGTTTAGATGACATACGATATTATGTTGAAAATATAGAAAAGAAAGATACATCTCACAAATGGTCAAAGCGCATAACAAAGCGAACCAGAGAAATAGATAATATTATAAAATAAAAGATTATGAAAAATTTAATTTCAATTTTATTCGTATCACTAAATCTTGCTATAGTAGCATGTAATGAACAAACACAATGGAACGCTTCTTCAGAAAATTGGGTGGAAACAGGGGATACAAATAAACCAATAAAATTAAGTGACACTATAGATTTTCAAACAGCAGCTGCAAAAACTGCACATCATGCAAGTTTTCAATTAAAGCAAAATACCGTGTATGACGGTAGTTGGGTTAATATTGGTTATCCTGGCGGAGATCCTGGCTATCAACAGGGTGTTTGTACAGATGTTGTTATTAGAGCCTTAAGGTTTGTTAATATTGATTTACAGGAATTGATTCACAAAGATATGAAGGTTGCATATGATATATATAACAAAAAGTATACTACCAAAAATTTAGACAATAACATAGATCACAGAAGAACGCAAAATATTCAAACCTATTTAACAAGAATGGATGCTAAAATACCTATTCCTGAAAAAATATCTAACTATAAACCAGGTGATATAGTATTTTGGGATATTGCTGCAGGACATACGGGTATTGTGAGTAATAAAAAATCTCCTAATCACTCTGGTTTTATGGTTATTCACAATATTGGAAGTGGTGCTCAAGAGGAAGATCTTTTGTATAACTGGGACCCCATTGAAGTATACAGAGTCACAGATGAAATAGCAGAAAAAATGCAACAAAAATGTACATTTAAGTATGATGAGACCAAGGACTTCAAAAGATATGTTCAATAGCAAAAAAGTGTATTAGAACTCTTTTTACAATGAATTCTCAACTAGTCCTTAACGACTTTTATTACCTTATTCAGATTACCAACATATACTTTAACCGTATACATTCCGATAGATAAACCGATTTCTTCCGCTGAATATAGAACCCCTGCTTCGTTAATCACCTTAGCCTCTTGAAAAATTAATTGACCAATATCATTATAGATCTCAACAGTTACCTCCTCCAAATCTGGATTAGACACATACAATGTAAATGATTCGCGAAACGGACTCGGACCTATAACTGCAACATCTTCTATAGCTGCCGTAGTTACTTCACTTAATTTAAGCCAAATTGGATTTGTGAAAGAGTGAAAGAAATCAAAATCGGTTCTTCTGATTAATTCTTGCCCGGTATAATCAATAAATGTTTGCATTTCTGCTCTAACATAAAAATACTCCTCTTGCGGCGTGTTTCCTGAACCGAGCACCATATCTAATATATCTGTCAATGTATAACTAACTTCATTATCTCCCGAAGTTGAGCCAAGTGAAATAGTTTTTCTAGTTTCTCCTGTTTCAGTTCCTACAATCATAGTAATCTTAG
>JAQWQH010000064.1 GCA_029244805.1 Flavobacteriales bacterium | reverse complement strand
GGCGATGCTGCGGATTTGAGTACAACAAAAAAAACCTTTGAGGAAAAACTATATATAATTACGAATGGCAGTGAGAATGGCAAAATGACTTCTTACAAAGGAGTCTTAACTGAAAAAGAAATCGCCTCGGTAACTGCACATATCGAAACATTAATAAAATAAATGGGCGATAATAATTCAGAAAATATTGATCCAAATAATGCTGTAATCGTTGGAATAATTTCGCAAAAACAAACTCCAGAATTAATTACGGAGTACCTTGACGAACTCGAATTCCTTGCAAAAACGTATGGTGTAAAAACGAAAAAACGATTTACACAAAGACTAGAGACACCCAACACAGCAACGTTTGTTGGAAAGGGGCGGCTAGATGAAATAAGAGAATATGTTAAAATTAACAACATAGATACGGTAATATTTGATGATGACCTATCACCCTCCCAGCTAAGAAACATCGAAAAGATATTGCAAGTTTTAATATTAGATAGAAGTTTATTGATTTTAGAAATATTTCAACAGCGAGCTCAAACATCACATGCAAAAACACAGGTAGAATTAGCACGTTATCAATATTTATTGCCACGCCTAACCAACATGTGGACTCACCTAGAAAGACAGCGAGGAGGAACGAGTACTCGAGGGGGTTCTGGAGAAAAAGAAATTGAAACAGACAGAAGAATAATTCGAGATAAAATTTCACGTCTAAAAAAACAATTAAAAGCAATTGATAAACAGATGGCTACCCAAAGAGGTAATCGCGGCAAGTTGGTTCGTGTAGCGTTAGTCGGTTATACAAATGTTGGCAAATCAACTTTAATGAACGTGTTGAGTAAATCTAAAGTTTTTGCCGAAAACAAACTCTTTGCAACGTTAGATACCACCGTGCGAAAGGTAGTATTGCAAAACATTCCTTTTCTTATGTCTGATACTGTTGGGTTTATTAGGAAGTTACCCCACCAGCTAGTAGAGTCTTTTAAGTCGACATTAGATGAAGTTAGAGAAGCTGATCTAGTGGTTCATGTTGTAGACATAGCACACCCGGCCTTTGAAGACCATTACAACACAGTTAATCAAACTTTAGCTGAAATTAATGCTTTAGACAAGCCAATTTTATTGGTGTTTAACAAAATAGACAGCTATGATCTTTTGGGAGGTTTTGAAGATGGAGAGTTCTCTAGGCCCACTTTAAAAGAGTTACAGAAAACATGGATGGCAAACCTTAATAATCAGTGCTTATTTATTTCTGCAGAGAAAAAAACAAATGTTGATGAGTTGCGAAAAGTAATGTATGAAGAAGTGAAAAAAATTCATATAACTCGGTTCCCTTACAATGATTTCTTGTACCAAGAATATGAATAGGAAACAGTACCCGCTATAATTTCCCCTGATTTTATAGATGAATTAGTTTTAACACCAAGCTATTCAAATACGGACCAAAGAAAAGGGAACATTGTGAATTATACTATCTAAAAGGAATACAACTTTGACTAAAACAAATCTGAAGAAAGGAATAAAATGCTAATAGCAATATAGTATTTCATGCAAAAGCTGATTACCACCCCCCAATTAAGATATATAATTATTGATAGTGTGATTAAAGACAATAGACGGTTATTAACACTAGCTGAAGTTATATCTTTATCCTCAACAGACTTTTCATATTGCTCAACATCAGCTTTAGGGGAAGGTTCTTTAATCAGTTCTTTTGAACTTAAACTTGATCGCATATAGGGCTGTCCAAATTGATTATAAAGTTTAGGCGCATTTTGTGTCAATTCAGTCGTTTCTTTTTCTACTGGTGATATTGACTCATTATTAGATTTTAAGTTATTGTTATCAGATTCAGCTATCTTATATAAATCAAGGAGGATAATGAAAATGAAAATGAAATGAAAAAGTATAGCAAAAAGTACACCCTTGATGTTTATCAATTGTAAAAAACTAGGTAATTCCGGATACAAATAGCAACCATTTATAAGGGTTAGAGTTAATGTGACCAATAATGCTATTATTAAAAAAGGAAATAGTAGCTTCAATATTCTATTACCTTTTGAAAAAAGAAATAGATAGGATAAAAATGAACTAATTACAAAATTCACTAAAAACCAGAAAATAAAAAGGACTAAACTAAATATCACATTACTGAATATATAATTCAATGCGTCAAGATCGGTGTTGTGAACTCCAAATTGTATTTGGCCATAAAAGGCCACAGCACTTAAAAAAAAGTGCCAAAACTGCGTAATAATTTACTCGAGGAGTGTTACTGAAAAACCAAGTATCCCTAGTTTCAGAAAGCCATTGAAAATAATTTGAATACGGTTTTTCTTCCTCTTCCATTGATGTCTCTTCTATTTAACTTAAACCTTGTTAATGCCAAAATAAACTCCCAATTATTGATACAATTTTCATAAATGTAAGAATAATTCCCACGTAATTTAAAAGCAGTAAAAAAAATACTTGACTAATAAGTCTGACATATACGATTATAAAAAAATGCAAAATGAAAAATAACTTTATCTCTCGGATTACCTAAAAAAACAAAACAGTAGCCTTTTTAGTCAATCAAAAACGAGTTAATTAAGTATGAATGGTGTCTAGTCTTTGTATTTCTCTTAATCTCTATTTAAAACTAAGATTAACAACCTTTAACAACCTCTTTTATTATATTTACGTTGAACTAGTTTTTAAAACTGTTTCTTATGAAGAACTTACAAGAAGTTAATTCAAATATAATCTACTCCGAACGCCATTTAAAAGCTGTAAGGAATGAAGTTGGAAACGCGACAAATGAACTCTCGTCGGAAGAATTAATGAAAGGTTCATCATCTCCTCGCTTGAACAATATCCACAAACATCTGAAAGAGATAGCCAAAGAGCTATATCTAATTAGAGAAGCTCTTGCAGCGTTTGACACTTTGCTGCCAGAACATGAAGATGCCACAGCAAAATACAAAGAACTTGTTGTTGAATTGAAAGCCATAAAACAAGAATTAGATAGATTTCAACAAGGTGCTAATGCACCTCAAAAGAAAAAAGAAGTTTCGTCAGAAAAGAAAAAAACTACAACTGAACCCATTCAAACCAAGAAGCAAGAAGAACCAAAAAAAATAAAAGTTGAAGACACAGAAAGTTTTATTGGAACCAAGGTAATTAGTATAGTAGGAATATTACTTATGATGCTTGGAATTGGTTATGGTGCAAAATATGCCATTGAGAATAACTTAATAAGCCCTACAATTTGGATAATTGCTGTATATATTCTGGGAACTGCACTGCTACTAACTGCGTTAAAACTAAAAAGTAAATACGAAAACTTTTCTGCCGTGTTATTAAGTGGTGCAATGGCTATCTATTATTTTACCACTTATTTTGCTTTCGCTCAATACAATCTTATTGCACGAGAAGTAGCATTCGGAATGATGCTTGTTTTTACCGTATTTACAGTGATTTCAGCATTACGATACGACAATCAAATCATAGCCCATATAGGGTTTGTCGGGGCATATGCTGTACCATTTCTTGTCCGGGGAAACAATGAAAATGTTGTTGCATTATTCTCCTTTATGGCCATAGTAAATGTTGGAATTCTTGCTGTAGCCATTAAAAAGTATTGGCAATCACTTCTCTATTCAGCCTTCTTTCTAACCTGGTTAATATTTACAAAATGGTTTCTATCAGAATACAACCCCGCTGTTGACCTGAATACAGCGATAATATTTGCATCTATTTTCTTTATTATTTTCTACTCTACAATCCTCACCTACAAGCTATTAAACTCAAAAGTTTTTGATGGTGGAGACATCTCCTTAATCATATTAAATGCGGTTTTCGCATACAGTTTTGGATTAGCAATTTTATCTAATAGTATTGCTACAGAAAACTATCTAGGCTTATTTACCCTTTTAAATGGGGTGGTGCATATCATCGTGAATATTGCTATTAAAAAATTCCAAGGATATGACAAGAACATGCATTATCTGACGTTTGGACTTGCACTAGCATTTGTTACTATAGCGATACCCGTAGAATTTGACGGAAGCTGGTTGGCTTTGTTTTGGCTTGCTGAATCTGCTGTTCTTTTCTGGATTGGAAGAACGCAAAAAGGTCGATTCTATGAAATATTCTCCTATCCATTATTAGGCTTTGCAATTATTTCACTCCTTTATGGGTGGACAGATTACTATGGTCATCTTCATGAATTTAAACTGTTCTTCAGTGTTGACTTTTTAATATCAGCAATGTTTATCTTGATATTGGGTGGAATGCTAATTATCGCCAAGAAAACAAAAGGAAATGCTTTCAACGATTATAGTGGAGTTCTAACTGGGGTCATATTCACGATACTATATCTGGCTATTTTCCTTGAGATCAATAGCTATTGGAGTGATCAGCTGGGAATAAACAATGAAATTCCTCGATGGATGTGGATAAACTCCAACGCAGAAGCTATTGCAACATTTAGGGTAATCTGGTTGACAAACTATACTTTATTATATCTAATCGTTATCTCATGGGTGAACATAAAAATATATAAAAATAAGACGTTCGCTGGGGTCAATCTAATTATTAACGCTGTTGCTATTTTCTTGTTTTTAACTTTTGGCCTCTATAACTTGAGCCTATCAAAAGGGTTCGGGGATTTTGGAACACAGTATCTTTTAAGATACTCTTCTATTGCAATTTTTGGCGGTTTGCTTTTTTCCACAAGTCAATATATAAAGCAGTCATTTATCCAGCTTAATTCATCGATTGGAATAAATATCGCAACTCATATTATTTTCTTATGTGTTCTAACAAGCGAATTATTTAACTGGATGCACTTAATGAATACGCAGTCAATTTATAAACTTGGACTAAGCTTACTATGGAGCATATATGGATTTGGATTGGTTATTTACGGCATTTGGAAACGATTAAAACACCTACGAATAATGGCATTTATCATTTTTGGATTAACAATTTTGAAATTATTCTTTTACGATATTGCGCACCAAAGTACTATCTCTAAAACAATTGTAATGATTAGTTTGGGGGCCGTTTTACTAATCGTTTCTTTTTTATATAACAAATATATGTCCAATATATTGAAAGAAGAAAACGATAGTAAAGAGAATATAGGGTAAAAAAAAGAGGAGTGATAGCTCACTCCTCTTTAAACCAAATCAAATCTTCCGGACTAGTGAGCAGCTTTGCTCGCCGAAATATCTAACTGAAAAGTAACGGTTGGGTTAGTTGATTCCATTTTTTCTGCTTCTGGAAGAGTATCTTGTTCCAATAGATAAGGAAGATTAAACTGCAACATATTCAAATCAAAATTTGCTTTTGCAGCAATCAATTCAGCTGAAACTGTTGTTTCAATCGGAAAAGAAATTTCTTTACTGATTCCCAACACCTCTAGAGAGCCTGTTGCTACATCTCCTTCAACGGAATTTAGCGTAAACGAAGATGTTGCGAAATTAGCCACAAAGAAAAACGAAGTGTCCTTTAAATGATTTTGCAACATTACTGTATAATCATTTGGCTCTCCTGACTCAAGTATTGAAGCCATATCAAAACTAAACTTTCCGCCAACGATAGCATCATTTTCTACTTCAATAGATCCTTCACTAATTGCTACAGTTCCAACGTGTTCAGGAACAGTGTCTTTGTATGATTGTGCACTCCAAGTAACAACTGAAGATTCAGCTACATGATATGTCCCGCTTATTTTAGCAACTTCCACATTTTCTGTTTCCGTTACTTCTTTTTCCATTTCCTCATTTTTTTCTCCACAAGAAGAAAAAGCGATAGTTGACAATGTCAACATTGATAATACTATTTTTTTCATTTTAATTAATTTTTTCACAAAAGTACTTGCAATTTTTACAAATCCTAGAGTTTTTCAATTTTATTTGTTGCAACATCTATTTGTTTTCACATTCCTTCGTTAACATTATTTGGCAACTGTCAGGGGAACTCATAGATAAATTAAACTATTTTCGTCCTATGGCAAAATCAAAGAGAAAACTAGGAAGAACAGGATTATCGACAGTTGTCGGAATATCTCTATTACTTTTTCTTCTTGGAGTTTTTGCCTATGTGCTTACAACACTCGCTACAAGCGCTGATGCAATGAAGGAACAGTTAGTTGTCGATATTCTTTTTAGAGAAGAGGCGCGCGAAGTTGATATTTTAAAAATGGAAAAAGAACTTGCTGCAATGCCACATGTCCTCACTGCACAATATGTCTCCAAAGACTCTGCAAAAGCTTTGATGATGGAACGATTGGGGCACGATTCATTTGATATTTTAGACGGAGCAAACCCCTTAAGACCCTCCATAGCAATTAATCTTGCATCGGATTATGTTAATGCGGATAGTGCTACTAGTTTTCAAAACAGAGTACTGAGCGGAAATGAACATGTGATTGAAGACGTTTCTTACGACACTACTCAGTTCATAGAATTAACCAATACTTTTTCCTGGCTTCGCTTTATCATATTCACTATTGGGGGAATTCTTCTATTTATTGCAATGGCATTAATTAACAATACAATTCGCCTATCCGTTTATTCAAAACGATTTACAATAAAAACCATGCAATTAGTTGGAGCAAAACCAAGCTTTATCAGACGTCCTTTCTTGATTAATGCATTGGGACAAGGCTTGCTTTCGGGCATTATTGCAGTTGGACTTTTAGTGGCTTTTGGATATTTCTTTGGACAAATCAGTCCAGGACAAATAGAAAGAATAACCAGCAGTGAAGTTCAGCTTCAAAAAGAATTTCAGATATTTGCTCTTCTTTTTGGCGGAATTATCCTTTTGGGTATTTTTGTAAGCTGGATATCTACTTACTTCGCACTAAGCAAATATATCTGGATCAAAACAGAAAAACTATATTAAATGGAAAATTCAGTAATGTCCCTTTCAAGGGAAAACTTCAAATACATAATTGTTGGCTGTGTTGTTGTTATTGTGGGATTTATACTTATGTCTGGTGGAGGCACCGAAGACCCTACTCAATTTAATGAGGAAGAGTTATTTAGTTTTAGAAGGATTACCCTAGCGCCATTTTTGGTTATGCTTGGATATGGCATCGTTCTTTTTGGAATATTAAAACGACCAAAAAAAGGCACAAATATCGAAAACTCTGATATCGTTGAAGGATCGGTTACTAAAAGTGAGGAAATCCTTGACGATATGCCCAACAATTAAAAATGGACTGGATAGAAGCTTTTATTCTTGGGGTAATACAAGGGCTTACAGAATTTCTACCTGTTAGTAGCAGTGGCCATTTAGAATTAGCGAAATTAATCCTTCCTAGTCAGTATACTGGCGAATCAAGTATGTTGATGACAGTTGTTTTGCACTTTGCAACTGCTTTAAGCACGGTAGTTATTTTCAGAAAAGATTTAATGCAAATTATCCAAGGGCTTTTTCAATTTCAATGGAATGATGCATCAAAATTCTCTGTAAAAATTATTATCTCAATGATTCCAGCCGCACTAGTAGGTGTGTTTTTTGACGATATAATAGAATCTTTCTTTGATGGTGCAACTTTATTGGTTGGCTCAATGCTGCTTGCTACTGGTGGATTATTGTTCCTGGCTGACAAAACAAAAAACACAACGAAAGAAGTTAGTCTTTTCCATTCGATAATAATCGGGGTGGCACAAGCAATAGCAATTCTTCCAGGCATTTCGCGATCTGGAGCAACAATTGGCACCTCCGTTCTACTAGGAATAGACCGAGAAAAAGCAGCTCGATTTTCTTTTTTGATGGTGGTTCCTTTAATTTTTGGAAAAATTGCAAAAGACGTATTAAGCGATAAATTTATTGTGGAGGGGCTAGATATCACGGCTTTATCTACAGGTTTTGTAGCTGCTTTTATAACAGGCCTGGTTGCTTGCACTTGGATGATTTCTTTAGTAAAGAAAAGCAAGTTAGTCTACTTTTCTTTTTATTGTTTTGTGGTAGGAATTGTGGCAATAATTTGGTCTTTTGTCTAAATAATGAGCGTTTTAAAAAAATATAACTTTAGAAAAGGGGAAGTTCTTTTAGTTGACAAGCCTTTGCATTGGACATCATTTGATGTAGTCAACAAACTTCGATACCCGCTTAAAACAAAATACAACATCAAGCGTTTCAAAGTAGGTCATGCAGGAACCCTAGACCCATTGGCAACAGGCCTGTTGGTTATTTGCACGGGTAAAATGACAAAAGAAATCAATGCTTTTGTTTTGGATAGTAAAGAATATACCGGAGTTATTCAATTGGGAGCAACCACTCCCAGTTACGATTTAGAAACTGAAATTGACGCCACTTTCCCAACAGATCATATTGATCAGGATTTAGTTAATCAGCTTATACCGAAATTTTCGGGAACAATTAAACAGGTTCCTCCTATTTACTCTGCAAAAAAAGTAGAAGGGAAAAGAGCGTATGACTTAGCTCGGAAAGGGATTGATGTGGAATTGAAGGAAAATGAAATTACCATTATCGACTTAGAATTAAAGCTTACAGATAATGAGCAAATTACCTTTAAAGTGAATTGCGAAAAAGGAACCTATATCCGTTCTTTGGCAAACGATATTGGAAAAGCTTTAAATTCCGGGGGGCACCTTATAGAATTGCGGAGGACCAGATCCGGTCGCTTTACTACTAGCGATGCTAAAAGTGTTGAGCAATGGGTGAAAATCATCAACGATACCGTGGTATTAGAAGATAAGATTTAAGCTAGATTTCAGTCAACTGAAAAAGCATTTTACTTTTCTCTTTTTATTTGTTACTTTTGGCCGCCCTAAAACGTGTTATTAAAAATTAAATATGAAGTTATCACAATTCGAATTTGAGTTACCAGAAAAGCTAGTGGCAGAATATCCGTCAGAAGAAAGAGATGAGTCTCGATTGATGGTTGTACATAAAGACACTGGAGAAATAGAGCACAAAATGTTTAAGGACATCCTTGATTATTTTGACGATGGAGACGTTTTTGTCTTGAACAACACAAAAGTTTTTCCAGCTAGAATGTATGGAAATAAAGAAAAAACCGGTGCTAAAATAGAAGTCTTCTTACTAAGAGAATTAAATAAAGAAAGCTTATTATGGGATGTTCTTGTTGATCCTGCTAGAAAAATTAGAATAGGAAATAAGTTATATTTTGGAGAAGATGATGAATTAGTGGCTGAGGTAATTGACAACACAACTTCAAGAGGGAGAACTCTACGTTTTCTTTTTGATGGTCCTTATGAAGAGTTTAAAGCTACCATTACAAAACTAGGGAATACGCCGCTTCCAAAATACATTAAAAGAGATGCTGAGAAATCAGATGCTGAACG
>JAQWQH010000099.1 GCA_029244805.1 Flavobacteriales bacterium | reverse complement strand
ATCTATAGAGGCAGAAGTAAAAAAAGACCTAAAAACACAAGCAGATGTAGAAGCGATAAAAGTATTTGCTGAAAACTTACGTCAACTATTATTACAATCCCCGTTAGGAGGAAAAAGAATTTTAGCTATCGATCCCGGATTTCGTTCGGGATGCAAAGTTGTTTGTTTGAGTGAAAATGGAGACTTAGTTGGTAATTCTACTATTTTTCCGCATCCTCCTCAAAACAAAACAACAGATGCCATTAAGAAGATATCTACCATGGTTCAGCAATATAAAATTGAAGCTATCGCTATTGGTAATGGAACTGCAGGTAGAGAAACGGAAGCTTTTATTAAAAGAATTCGATTCAACACAAAAGTAAATGTCTATATAGTAAATGAAGCTGGAGCGTCTATTTATTCAGCTTCAAAAATTGCTAGAGAGGAGTTTCCAGATTTTGATGTAACGGTTCGTGGAGCAGTTTCTATTGGAAGAAGGTTAATGGATCCGCTTGCTGAATTGGTTAAAATAGATCCAAAGAGTATTGGTGTTGGTCAATATCAGCATGATGTAGATCAAACTATATTAAAACAAAGGCTTGATTCAGTCGTAGAGAGCAGTGTAAATAGAGTAGGGGTCGATGTAAATACAGCGAGTAAGTATATTTTGACCTACGTTTCTGGAATTGGACCGAAAATAGCAGAAAATATTGTGGCATATCGAAAACAAAATGGTGACTTTACCGCTCGAAAAGAATTGAATAAAGTACCAAAATTAGGAACAAAAGCATTTGAGCAAAGTGCAGGCTTTTTACGTATTTCAAATGCAGAAAACCCATTGGATAATAGTGCTGTTCACCCTGAGAGTTACTCTCTGGTAAATAAAATGGCAAAAGATGCAAAATGTTCATTGAACGAATTAATTGGAAATGAAGAGTTGGTAGGAGACCTTAATATTGAAAAGTACATTAGCAAAGAAGTAGGTGAGCTAACGCTTAATGATTTGATAAAGGAATTGGTTAAACCGAGCAGAGATCCTCGTAAAATTGCTCGTGTTTTCGAATTTGATAAACGTTTAAGAAGTATAGCTGACGTTGAGGAGGGGATGGAAATAGTTGGTATAGTAAATAATGTAACCAATTTCGGAGCTTTTATAGATATCGGAATAAAGGAAAGTGGTTTAATCCATATCTCCAATCTCGCAGATGGTTTTGTAAGTAATCCTGCTGATATAGTTTCTGTGCATCAACATGTTCAGACCAAAGTGATCTCTATAGATATTGATCGAAAACGAATCGGATTAAAATTAATCTAGCCACCGGCGAAAAGTAAAACAATTACAAAGAACCAATAGCTTTTTTCAATCCCATTATATATCCAAAGTGCAAACCTTCGTGCACATTATTGAAAGCAATTGCATCTTCTGCGCTGCTTAGAGTGATATTATAACTTGTGGTGTATTCTGAGTATTCCGTAAATAAACCATTATCATAATCTTGTTGCATCAGTTTTGCCGAAGATATTAATAGTCCTTTTATTTCATTGATTTCATTTTCGGAAACATTTTTTGGTGCGGAAGTCCCTTTCCTATATTTCTCGATTAATTCTCCGGGAATAATGGGGCTCTGCCCACTTAATTTATAAACTAGTAATTGCTGCGTGGCTAAGTTATGAGCTGCATTCCAAATAATATTGTTGTTAAATCCATTTGGAATTTTCGTTAACTCGCCAATGGATAAGTCCTTCATTGAATTAAGTAGGTTTTTTCGGGTAATCAGTAAAATTTCAAATTGTTGATCCATTGTATTGGTGTTTAAAAAAATGATTATCCAACCTTCAATTTACAATATAGTAATAAACGGTCGTAAAAGCTAATAGTAACAGATACTTTCGGTTTGTATCAAAAATTGTCTCGAGAGTTTGCTGTGTAATACAATAATAGACGATCGTAAAACTCTCCAGGGTCCTTGTAATAGATTTTAAAGAGATATTCATTTTCCGTGTCAAAATGTGTTCCCTCAATGAGAGAGACATCAGCAATTTTAGCTGTGTCACTAACATACAAGTAGGTGTAATTGTAAACGCCTTGTTTTAAGTAAATTTCAGCTTTGTAGGCCCGTGAATCATAGTCGTATTTTAATCGGTAAGTATTGTCTATTTCCCAATTGCTTAATTGGCCGTATATGTACAAGTCTCCCATGTTTAGCGGATTAGAATAAGGAATAGTAAAGGTAGTGTACGCATAATCACTTTCTAGGTTATTATCAAAGCCATCTATATTTTTAATAAATAGACGACCGTTAGCATCTCCCGTTTCGAGGTATTTTTTGTACGTCCTTTTAACGTCGGGTTTTAATTTTACCTTGTAAGAGCCATTTCTATCATCAATACTAAGCACCCTTTGTGTGTAGTTTTTTAGTGTGGAAATGTCCATAAATCGAAATTCGTTTCCTCCGTCAAAAACATTGTCTTCTTCATAATTGTAAACCAATTGATTTTCCTTAACAAAATTTGGGGATAGCTTGGTGCATGAATTATCTGTTCGGTGATTTTGTTCAATGTGTACTTTTATATTTGAATAGGGGTTGATAACCTGTATTTTATTGTACGACAATATGAAGTCAACTTCTTGCCTATAATATTTGTCATCAAGTTTGGCTGGATACTTAATTTTGGGAAGAATCTGCATACTGTTTTCGGTAACGTAAAATTTTTGTGTTAACACTGGATACTTTTCTTCACCTTCGGGGTATACATATATAATATAGTTTCCAGACTTGGTTAGTTGTATATTCTCATTTGGGAATTCAACCCAATAGTGGACATAGCTTTGGTATGAGTTGAAAGAATATTTGTTATTATCGATGTAGTTTTCTTCAAAGCCATTTATGTAATCCATGTCCGTTAAATTACTTTGTGTCCAATCTTCATTACAGTGAATGATTTTATATTGATAGGCAGCTATATCACTATCTAATTCGTCAAACCTTAGTTCGAGTGTTTCTTCCGAGTTCAATCTAATTACTGGGTCGGATAGCACTGAACCCTTTTTGTAGAGTAAAACTGTTTTTATTTTAGGGTTATATATAAGGTTCTTATAGAGTGTTGCTTCTTCTTCAAAGAACGCTTCTTTTTCGACTACAATTGTTGTTGAGTTTGCAGTTTCTGTATGAGTAAATCTTTCCTCAGTTGAAACTGCTTTTGGACTACAATTGTATAGCATTCCTAACAACATCAGCGCAAGTGGAAAAATCGAAGGCTTATTTTTATTAATTATAATCATTCTAAATTAGTGTTCAATAATTGAATTGAAAGATATAACGCTTTATTAGAAACAGCAAATTCATAATTTTGCGAAGTTAACTATTTGAAAAATCACCTTATGTCAAAATCCATAAAAATCCGTAAAGGATTGGATATCAGAATAAAAGGAGATGCCGAAAGAAGCTCTATTGAAGCACCGTTGTCATCTACTTACGCTATTAAACCAACTGATTTTCATGGCCTTATACCAAAGCTATTGAAAAGAGTAGGAGACCAGGTAAAAGCTGGAACTCCAATTTTTCAAGATAAATATAGAGAGAACATTAAATACGTTTCTCCTGTAAGCGGAAAAATTCAAGAAGTTAAACGAGGTGCTAAAAGGAAGATTTTAGAAGTTGTTATAGAAGCAGATAAAGAAATATCTTATGAGGCAGGTGCTCCTGTTGATATAGCTTCATTAGACAGAGAAGCAGCAAAAGAAGCATTATTAGCAAACGGATTATGGCCATTTATCAAAATGCGCCCTATTGATATTGTTGCAAATTACACCGACACTCCAAAATCTATTTTTATCTCAGGTTTTGATTCTAGTCCTTTGGCACCGGATTATGATTATCTTTTATATACAAGAGATAAAGAGTTTCAAGCGGGAGTTGATATATTGAACAAGCTCACAGATGGTAATGTTAATCTGCAATTAAGAGCTAAAGGCGGGGCTGATGCTTCATTTACTCAAGTTAAGAGTGTAGTTACCAATAAAGTGTCAGGTCCACATCCAGCAGGTAATGTAGGACCGCAGATCCATCAAATTGACCCTATAAATAAAGGGGAGATTGTTTGGGCAGTAAATGCGCAGGATGTTGCAATAATTGGTAGATGTCTTCTTACAGGAAGGTATGACGCGTCTAAATTATTAGCTTTAACCGGCTCAGAAGCTACGAATAGAAAATATTATAGAGTAATCATTGGAGCGAATGCAAGTGATGTATTCAATGGTAACTCTAATACAGATAACGTTCGCTATATTAGTGGTAATGTGTTGACAGGATCTCAAATTGAAGCGGATGGTTATATTGGTTTTTATGATTCACAACTAACAGTAGTTCCAGAAGGAAATGAACACAAGTTTTTTTTAACAAAGGGTTGGCTAGAGCCAGGATTTAAAAAGTTATCGAATAATTCTGCTTACCCAAGCAAAATATTTGGTCCAAAGAAATTTGATGTGGATACAAATTTAAATGGTGAAGAAAGAGCATTTGTGGTAACTGGAGAGTATGAAAAAGTTTTTCCATTTGATATTTACCCTGTTCACTTAATTAAGTCAGTCATGATAAATGACATTGATTCAATGGAAAAATTAGGGATTTATGAGGTTGCCCCCGAGGATTTTGCCTTGTGTGAGTTTGTTTGTACTTCAAAAATAAATTCTCAAGAAATTGTTAGGGAAGGTTTGGATGTTATTCAGAAGGAATGCATGTAGTTGATAATTTATTTTAATTAAAGAAATTAGATAGTGAAATTTTTAAGAAACATATTTGACAATGCTCATGCTAAGCTGAACAAGTCAGAAAAAACTAAAAAACTATTTCCGTTGGTTGATTCTGTAGACACTTTAATGTTTACTCCAAATCACACTACGAGCGGAGGGGCGCACATTAGAGATGGTATTGATCTTAAGAGAACCATGATGTTTGTCATTTTGGCATTAATTCCATGTTTGTTATTCGGAATGTACAATGTGGGGCTACAACATGATCTTGCAAATTCGACTGTAGAATGGTCTGGTGTTGATC
>JAQWQH010000044.1 GCA_029244805.1 Flavobacteriales bacterium | reverse complement strand
ATGAACCCTAACCAACAGAATGAACCATTTTCAACTGACGCATACTTTGCAGGGCAATATGACCAAGGAGTTAATCCTAGAGGGCAAATTCCTGACATGAACCCTTCAAAAGGAGGTTACGACCCATCTACTGGTAAATTTAAGGCGAAAGATTTAGTCACACGAAATGTTCGTATGTCTGATGGTATTTTACTGCCTCGATACAGACTACCTACTGAAGCTGAATGGGAGTTCGCAGCATATGGTTTAATTGGTAACACTTTGGAAGAAAGGATTGTAGAAAGAAGGGTTTATCCGTGGAATGGTCACTGGGTGCGTAATCCAGATGATAGATGGCAGGGACAGCTGATGGCGAACTTTGTCAGAGGCCGCGGAGATATGATGGGAGTTGCTGGGAACCTGAATGATAACGCCGATATAACTGCTCCTGTATTTTCTTATTGGCCAAATGATTATGGCTTATACAACATGGCAGGTAACGTTAGTGAATGGGTTATGGATGTTTACCGCCCTTTATCTGGAGAAGAGTACGATGAATTCAGACCGTTTCGAGGAAATGTATTCAAAACGAAAGTTTTAAATAGTACAGGTTCTATCGCAGAAAAGTATGACGAAACTATGTATGATGTATATGGAATCAAGCAATACTTAGCTGAATTTGAATTAGAAAGATTAGGTACCGCTGACAGGAAGTACACCAAATACCCACATGGACCTAGACTAGATTCATTAGAGCGAGAGCTCCTGAAAGAGGTCAACACCTATGTAGATGAAGCTATTAAATTTTCAAAAGAAAAACAACCCATTGAGGCTTCTAGAAGAATTAGAGAAATTTTTGACAACGTATTTGATGATTTCGACAATAGGATTCAACAAAATCCAGATTTCATAGATTACAGCTTGGAAATTTCACCGATGTTAAGGTCTGGAATCTCAGAATATGTAGTTAATACTCCTGGTAATGTAAAAGTAAGGGAAACAACTGCTGAAGAAAATTTGAAACGTAGAAACTACAGAGTTGCAGATAATATTGATGAATTAGACGGTGACATCAACTCTTCTATTTATTACCCCAATAGTGCAAACGGAACAAGTAGAGTCGGAGAGATTAATGCAGGAGACATGAATGAAGATTGGGTTATGTACCAAAGTGGAAAAGAAAAAAAGCTAGCTTTAGCTCAAGATCCAACAAGTTTAATATCTGATAAATCAAAAGTATTTAAAGGTGGATCCTGGAGAGATAGAGTTTACTGGTTAAGTCCAGGAACAAGAAGGTTTCTAGACCATGATTTATCTACAGCAAACATTGGATTTAGATGTGCTATGGATAGAGTTGGAAGCCCCATTGGACTGGGTGACCCAAGGGAAAACTGAGATATTGCCTACTAAAAACTTAAAGAGCTTCAAGAAATTGAAGCTCTTTTTTTATACATATATCTCATTTTTATTTTGAGAAAAAACTAATACTCCCCGGGTTTAGGCGTCAATCACATTGCGGTGTGTAATTCATGTAACCACCAATTGATGTAACCGCACCACCTAGCAACTTCAAACGAAAAAAAAAGCGAGAGCTTCATCGGAAACTCTCGCTGCATAAACAAAACAGGTTATGTTTAATCAATCATTTAATATACTTCTTGCAATTACGATATTCTGAATTTCAGAAGTACCTTCGTAAATCTGTGTGATTTTAGCATCTCTCATCAACCTTTCTACATGGTATTCTTTAACAAAACCATATCCTCCATGAATTTGAACGGCCTCAACTGTTGTTTCCATCGCTACCTGTGATGCCAGCAGTTTTGCCATAGCTCCCGAAGTATTGTAGTCCATGTGCTCATCTTTGTGCCAAGCAGCCTTTAATACCAGCATTCTTGCGGCTTCAATATCCAAAGCCATTTTTGATAATTTAAATTGAATCATTTGGTGCTCACAAATTGGTTTACCAAATGTTTCTCTTTCTTTAGAATAAGCAAGAGCAATTTCATAAGCACCCGAGGCAATTCCTAGTGCCTGAGCAGCAATACCAATTCTCCCCCCCGCAAGAGTCTTCATTGCAAACTTAAATCCAAATCCATCTTCTCCTATCCTATTCTCTTTTGGAACTTTCACATCATTAAACAGCAACGTATGTGTATCTGAACCTCTGATCCCAAGCTTATCTTCTTTAGCTCCAACAATAAATCCCTCCATTCCTCTTTCTATTATAAAAGCATTAATCCCTTTATGCCCTTTATCTACGTCAGTTTGAGCAATTACAATATAAGTTGAAGCAGTACTTCCACTCGTTATCCAATTTTTTGTACCATTGAGCAAGTAATGATCGCCTTTATCTATTGCTGTGGTTCTTTGAGAAGTTGCATCCGATCCAGCCTCAGGCTCAGAAAGACAAAATGCTCCAATTTTATTCCCCGTAGCTAAATCAATTAAATATTTTTGTTTTTGTTCTTCTGTCCCAAATTGTTCCAAACCCCAGCAGACTAATGAATTATTTACAGACATTGCGACAGAAACAGAAGCATCTATTTTTGATATTTCTTCCATAGCCAAAACATAAGAAATGGTATCCATCCCGCTTCCTCCGTATTTTGGATCAACCATCATACCCATGAAACCGAGTTCTCCTAGTTGTTTTAATTGTTCTATAGGTACTTGTTGATTGGTATCCCTTTCAATCACTCCTGGCTTACACATGTTTTGGGCAAAATCTTTAGCAGCATCTCTAACCGCCACCTGTTCTTCCGTTAATCTAAAATCCATATTATCAACTATTAGTATTAAAATTCAATCTTTAATTAATACTTCAAAATTAGTTGTTATCTTCACCTTGAGCAACTTTTTTAAGTTAAATTATGGAATCTTTCAACGTAATAGGTTTAATGTCAGGCACATCGTTAGATGGACTCGATATAGTTCATTGTAAATTTAATTTTGACGAAAAATGGCATTTTAATTTAACACATCATGAAACAGTTCCTTATTCCAAAGAGCAAAAACATGCACTAGCTGAATTAGAAAATGAATCTGCTATAAATTATGCACTATTTCATACTAAATTTGGAACATTAATTGGCAATGAAGTCAATAAATTCATTGATAAAAAGAACATTACAAACATCGATTTCTTGGCGTCCCATGGTCATACTGTCTTCCATCGGCCTAATAACAATTTGACTACTCAAATCGGATGTGGAGCCCAAATAGCAGCCATTACGGGTATAGAAACAATTTGCGACTTCAGAACAAAAGACGTTGCCCTCGGAGGACAGGGAGCTCCATTAGTACCAGTCGGTGATGAACTGCTCTTTACCGAATATGATTACTGCATTAACCTTGGTGGAATTGCAAATATTTCATTTAAAGCAAAAGGTAAACGAATCGCATACGACATAGCAATGGCAAATATGGTTAGCAACTATATTTGTAGTTTAGAAGGGATTGAATTTGATGATAAGGGGGAATTGGGTGCTTCAGGCAATTTTAACCGCGGTTTATATAATGACTTAAATGCTATCGGATTTTTCTCCAAATCACACCCTAAATCTTTAGGCAAAGAAAACTTCATTAATAATTTCAAACCTATTTTAGATAAATATGAAATTTCAAACACAGATAAATTAAATACATTTGGAAAACACTTAGCTCATCAAATTTGTAAAATACTTCCTACTAATTCCGCGGATAAAAAAGTATTGGTAACAGGAGGCGGAGCATTTAATGTTTTTTGGATTTCAGAGATAAGAGACATTACCAAAGCAAAAATAATTATACCTGAAAACAAAATAATAGAGTACAAAGAGGCTGTAATTTTCGGTTTCTTAGGAGTTCTACGTAAAAAACAAATCGTTAATTGTCTTGCCTCAGTAACGGGAGCTAAAGAAGATTCTATAGGCGGAACTATTTATTTGTAAACAATTTTAAACCAG
Organism: Flavobacteriales bacterium; assembly: GCA_029244805.1. Taxonomy (GTDB): domain Bacteria; phylum Bacteroidota; class Bacteroidia; order Flavobacteriales_D; family Parvicellaceae; genus CALSMU01. The sequence goes on along the minus strand of JAQWQH010000044.1, from coordinate 299 downwards.
AACCTTACTATTAATTAACAGATGTGTCGAAAAAAAAACAAAATGGTAAAATTAATAACTCTTAAATTTTGTTACTTTTGCCTCAATTGAATAAATAAAATGAAAGAATTACTAAAGAAGTTTGAGAATAAACAACCTGAGATTGTTTTTGAGTGGAAAGACCAAGAAACAGAGGCTGAAGGCTGGGTAGTCATTAACACTTTGAGAGGAGGTGCCGCTGGAGGCGGAACCAGGATGAGAGTTGGGCTAGACAAGCGTGAAGTTGAATCATTGGCCAAGACCATGGAAGTTAAATTTAC
>JAQWQH010000036.1 GCA_029244805.1 Flavobacteriales bacterium | reverse complement strand
TAAAGAAAAAGGATTGATTCATGAAATTATAATGCCAGGAGATATTAAAAAATTGGCATTGTGCAAGGACGACGGTTCATCCAAAAGTCAAATGGATACTTCTCAGCATATCCATTTCAGATGTAAAATGTGTGAAAACATATTCTGCTTAGACTTACATGAATTTCCTGAAATAAACATACCTCAATTCAAGGTAGATTCAATTGAAATTCAAGGCACCGGAATATGTAATACCTGTTAATAAATTAGTTGTTAGAAAACAAAAAGGTCTTGTTTTCACAAGACCTTTTTTATTCTGGGGTGGAAGACGGGGTTCGAACCCGCGACCCTCGGTACCACAAACCGATACTCTAACCAGCTGAGCTACATCCACCATCTTCAGCGGCTGCAAATATAAAAACATTTTATTTACTTTCTAATAGCCTCTAGAATTTTTTATATTATAATTTCGCAGTAATTAAATTTATATGGAATTACTAAAACAAATGTGCGGTATACACGCGCCTGCTGGAAATGAAGTTGCTCTGAAAGACTTTATCCTTGAATATATACAAACCAACAAGTCTAGCTGGGATTATCTACCCGAAATATATGAAGGAGATGGTTTTCAAGACTGTATAATAATGAAGTTCGGAAAACCAACCACTGCTATTTTTGCCCATATGGACTCTATTGGCTTTACTGTTAAATATGGAAAAGAACTGGTGAAAATTGGTGGCCCCGTTCTTAAAGAAGGGATTAAATTAGTTGGAAGAGATAGCCAGGGCTCTATCGAAACAGAGCTAATAATAATTGAACATGAAAATGGTTCAAAGTCTATTGAGTATTTATACGATCGCGAAATAGATCGAGGAACAGAATTAGTTTTTAAGCCCGAATGGAGAGAAGACAGTGAATTTGTTCAATGCTGCTATATGGATAATCGCTTAGGTGTTTGGAATGCCTTAAAAATAGCGGAGACCTTAAAAGATGGAGTTATTTGTTTTTCCTGTTGGGAGGAGCATGGAGGGGGCTCTATTGGTTATTTAGCCAAGTTTATTTATGAAAACTGGAAAGTAAGGCAAGGTCTCATTTCTGATATTACTTGGGTTACTGAAGGAGTTGAGCATGGAAAAGGAGTTGCAATATCAATTCGAGATTCTGGAATTCCAAGACGCTCCTACTTAAATAGAATTAGAGCTATTGCCGAAAAGCATGCTATTGAGCATCAACTTGAGGTAGAAGCAAATGGAGGAAGTGATGGAAATCAACTACAAAAATCTCCATACCCCTTTGACTGGTTGTTTATAGGTGCCCCTGAAGATAATGTGCATTCTCCGGATGAAAAAGTACATAAATCAGATATTGCATCTATGTTAGAATTATACAGAGTATTAATGAAAGAATTGTAAATTTGATTTATGTCATACGGAATTAGTAATCTTTCAATTGTTCCTTGTCGCTCAGAAGGAAATGACCAAGCAGAAATGGTGACACAACTTCTTTTTGGTGAAGTGTATCAAGTTATTGAAGAAAAAGAAAAGTGGGTAAAAATAAAAACTGCTTTAGATGATTATGAATGTTGGATTTGCCGGAAGCAATTCTTTGAAATTTCTGTTGAAGAATATGAAAATCATAAGCTAAATGACTTTCCTAAATCGACAGACGCAGCAGGAGAAGTAAGAATTTCTGATTCAACGTATGCAACAACTACTATTGGAACTACACTTCCCTATTTCTCAAATGGAAAATTGAAAATTCGAAAAGAAAGATATGACTTTTCTGGAAATACGAATGACGCCAATTCAAACAAAATAGTTGATTATGCGCTATTATTTATTAATGCACCTTATCTGTGGGGCGGCAGAACCCTGTTTGGAATTGACTGTTCTGGATTTTCCCAAATAGTTTACAGTTTATGCGGATACAATATTCCAAGAGATGCCTACCAACAAGCAGAAGAAGGCATTAATGTAGAATTTGTAGAACTTACTGAGCCTGGCGATCTAGCATTTTTTGACAATGAAGAAGGTAAAATTACGCACGTTGGAATTGTTACTGAACCTGGCCATATTATTCATGCCTCCGGTAAAGTTCGAATAGATAATCTAGACCAACAAGGTATATTTAATAAAGACCTAGGTAAATACACCCATAAATTGAGACTGATTAAAAGGATTTTTTAATATTTATTCTCTTGTTCCTGACTATTTGTCCAATAAACACTGCTCTTTCGGACAACTTTTCCGAATTCATACGGTTTCTTTTTCCAGTTCCTGTAATTCTGACTTTAATTTGAATTGGAAAGGTTTTTGACCGCCCCAATCCCAGACAAACAATCTTTATTTATTTAAAGTTATAATTTAATTAAACAAAATCAAATCAATGGATTTCAGTAAGTTAACTACAAAATCTCAATTAGCTATAAACGAGGCTAACCAACTTGCAGTAGCCAATAAAAACCAACTAATAGAAAATGGACACCTCCTTAAAGGAATGCTCCAAGTTGACAGCAATGTTACCCCACATCTTCTAAACAAATTCGGAATAAACATAAAGGTATTCAAACAAGCAATAGACGGAATTATTCAGTCCTATCCTATTGTAACAGGTGGACAAGCTCAGTTATCTAGAGACACCCAAACTTCACTAAATAATGCAATTGGACTTGCAAAAAAAATGCGGGATGATTTTATCTCTTTAGAACATATTTTACTCGGCATTCTGACTTCTCCTGATAGTATCTCTCAATTACTGAAAGATAATGGTATTAACCAGAAAGAATTAAAAGCTGCTATTAACGAATTACGAAATGGAGAAAGAGTGACCTCCTCTGGTCAGGAAGACACTTATAACTCCCTTGAAAAATATGCTATTAACCTAAACAAAAAGGCAAAAGATGGTAAACTTGATCCGGTTATTGGAAGGGACGAGGAGATTAGAAGAGTTCTACAAATTATCACAAGAAGAACAAAAAACAACCCTATCCTGATTGGTGAGCCAGGTGTAGGCAAAACAGCTATTGCGGAAGGATTAGCGCATCGTATTATTAGTGGAGATGTTCCGGAAAACTTGAAAGATAAAAGTATTTACTCTTTAGATATGAGCGCTTTGATTGCAGGAGCGAAATATAAAGGTGAATTTGAAGAACGATTAAAAGCTGTAGTTAAAGAAGTTACAAGTGGAAATGGAGAAATAATTCTCTTTATAGATGAAATCCACACACTTGTTGGCGCAGGAGGCGGCGAAGGAGCAATGGACGCTGCGAACATCCTGAAACCTGCTTTAGCAAGAGGAGAATTAAGAGCGATTGGCGCCACCACCCTTGATGAATATCAAAAGTATTTTGAAAAAGACAAAGCCTTGGAAAGAAGATTCCAAAAAGTAATTATTGATGAACCCGACTTTGAAGACGCAATTAGTATTCTTAGAGGAATAAAGGAAAAATACGAAAACCACCATAAAGTGCAGATTAAAGACGGCGCTATTATTGCCGCAGTGGAGTTATCCCAGCGATACATAACAGATAGATTCTTGCCAGACAAAGCCATTGATTTAATTGATGAAGCTGCATCCAAATTGAGAATGGAAATGAACTCAAAACCTGAAGAATTGGATGAGATTGAAAGGAAGATTATGCAATTGGAAATTGAAAGGGAAGCAATCAAACGCGAAAATGAACAGAAGAAACTAAGTGCATTAATTAAAGAAATAGCAAACTTAAGTGAAATGCGAGCAGATTTGTTGGCAAAATGGAAAAGTGAGAAAGCTATTGTTGACCAAATACAAGGAGCTAAGCAAGACATTGATGATTTAAAAATAGAAGCAGAACAAGCTGAACGGTCTGGAAACTTTGGAAGAGTAGCAGAAATAAGATATGGCACTTTAAAAGAGCTAGAACAAGAAATAGAAGTTTTTAAGGCGCAACTTATAGAGCTTCAAGCAAACTCCAAAATGATTAAGGAGGAAGTCGATGCTGAAGAGATTGCTGACGTTATATCAAAATGGACAGGAATACCAGTTTCAAAAATGTTAGAAGGAGAAAGGTCCAAATTACTAAAGCTTGAGGAAGAATTAGGAAAACGAATTATAGGTCAAAAAGAAGGAATAAATGCTATCTCGGATGCAATTAGAAGAAGTAGAGCTGGTTTACAAGACATGAAAAAACCAATCGGATCTTTCATCTTCATGGGGACAACAGGAGTTGGTAAAACAGAACTAGCTAAAGCTTTGAGCGCTTATTTGTTTGACGATGAAAACGCCATGACCCGAATCGACATGAGCGAATATCAAGAGCAACATGCAGTTTCTAGGCTAGTTGGAGCACCTCCGGGATACATAGGCTATGACGAAGGTGGCCAATTAACGGAAGCAGTAAGAAGAAAACCTTACTCGGTTGTATTGTTGGATGAGATTGAAAAAGCTCATCCAGATGTTTTTAATATTCTACTACAAGTATTAGACGATGGTAGGTTAACAGACAACAAAGGTAGATTGGTTAATTTTAAAAACACGATTATTATCATGACATCAAATATCGGAGCACATGTTATACAAGATAATTTTGAGCGAATTAAAAAAGATAATGTAGAAGAAGTAATTGAAAACACGAAACATCAAGTATTTGAAATATTGAAACAAACAGTTCGACCAGAATTTCTAAACAGAATTGATGAAACAATAATGTTTAGGCCATTAACTAAAAAAGACATTGAGGGAATTATAAAAATTCAGATCCAAAGCCTTCAAGAAAGATTGCATGAAAATGACATTAAAATTGATATTACGAAAGAAGGAATAGCGGCATTGGCTGAGCTTGGTTATGACCCTCAATTCGGTGCAAGACCGGTTAAAAGAGTTATACAGAAAGAGATTTTAAACAAACTGTCAAAAGAGATTCTTGCAGGTAGCGTGAATTCAGACGATGCTATTTTAATCGATGCATTTGACCATAATTTTGTATTTAGAAAAAACCATGTGAATAAAGAAAAGAAACAAGTAATTCAAAGTAAATAATTTAACATTCATAAATAGTTTAGGGGATCACACTTAACCTTTTTCAATGTTAATTCATTAGATAAATATTTTTTCTTCCGCTTCTACAGAAATACTAGCTTTTGAAAAACTAGTAGGGGTTAGTATTTAACCATTATAATAATAAGGGTAATCACCTAAATCGGAATGTTAAAGAATTCATTATTAACAGCTGACGTCAACAACCATTTCTTAAATACTTTCTATTTAGGAATTCAACATTGTTAAGTAATAAGAATTTAACTACTCCAAACTTTAGACTATTTTAGAATAATATTTAATTTCAAACTAAAAAGAAATCAATGAAAAAAATAATTACTAGCTTATTTCTTGTTATCGCATCGAACACCATTGGATTTGGTCAGACCATTGTAACAGATACTGTTCAATTAAGAAGTGTCGTTCTTGAGGAATACACAGGATTGCATTGTACATACTGTCCGGATGGACATGTTAGAGCCAATGCTATAGCAGCAGAATACCCGGGAAGAACTGTATTAATCAATGTTCATACTGGTGGCTATGCTACCCCGGCGGCTGGAGAGCCAGACATGCAAACAGCATTTGGAACCGATTTGGCTAATCAAACAAACTTGACTGGATATCCTTCGGGAACTGTCAATAGACATGTTTTCGCATCATTAGGATCATCAACAGCTCTCAGCAGAACTGATTGGGCTGCTGTTTCCCCTGAAATTCTTGCAATGATCTCACCTGTAAATACTGGAGCTACCTCTACTTATAACGCAGTAACAAATGAATTAACAATAGAAGTAGAAGCTTACTATACAAGCAACAGTGCTGCTGCAACAAACTTCATGAATGTTGTTCTTTTGCAAGATTCAATTTTAGGCCCGCAAACCGGCGGAACTACTTACAACCCCAACAACTATGTGGGAGGTCTTTACTCACACAATCATGTTTTAAGACACATGATCACGGGGCAATGGGGTGATCAAATATCAACGACCACAGCTGGCAGTTTATATAGTAATACTTACACATACACCATACCTTCTGACATCAATGGAGTACCCGTTGACATTGCAAATTGTCATATTGCTGTTTTCGTTACCGAATCTCAACAAGAAATTCTTACAGGAATTGTGATGGAAGCTGACGGAGGATCTGACATGGGCAATAATGCTCCGTCATTAGGAGAATTCAGCAACCTTACTGCAGCTGCTCAATCTGGATCAAATGGATCTACAAACTCTTTTAGCTTTGACATAAACTCTACTATTCCAGGTGCAACTAGTGATTATAATTTTAACTTAATCAGCGACGCTCCGGGAAATTGGAGCGGAAGCTATAGCGTAGATGGAACAACTTATTCTGGCCCGCAAACAATATCAATTGCAAATGGGATACCAACAGAAATTACAATAGATATAGATCCTGGAGCTAGCCCAGCAGTGTCTGAATATATGCTTCAAATGACTTTGGCATCCAACACCAATGCCAACCTGGAACAATCTGTTTATGTGATTAGTGGAATTACTGATCTTATTGTTAATGGTTCTGGATCAAATGGATCAGGTACTGGTAACGGAGCAATAGATTACGAGCAAGATTTTCTAGATGGATTAAACGCAGCAGGAAACACTGCAAATACTTCCACAGAGGCAAATGTTATGAATATTTTGAATGATGCATCCGCTTTAGTAGATGTAAACAATATTTATTTAAATATCGGATGGACTTTCCCATCCTTTACCGATGAAGATGTCGCTTCATTAAGTGCATTTATGGACGCAGGTGGTAATGTTTTCATGGCAGGACAAGATATTGCTTGGGATGTGCTCTCTGGAGACGGTTACGGAACTCCGGCTACAGCCGCATTTATGGAGAATTACATGAATGCACAATATGTAGCAGACGGAAGCACAGCTAACAGCCAATTGACTGCTGTTGCAACTGATGTATTCTTTGGCGGTGTTCCGAATTCTTCTATTGTTGATGTTTATTCCGGAAATATGTATCCCGATGAATTGACTCCTATTAATGGAGCGGAAGCTATTTTTAAATATAATGGAAATGCAGCTAAAATAGGTGGAATTAGATACAACAACGGCACATCCAAGATGGTATATTTAGGCATTGGTCTGGAAATGATAGATAATTCAACCATAAAAGATCAAATAGTTTCAATTTCACACGATTATTTCTATGGTCTATTATCGGATGAACAAATAGATTTTAATGGTTTATTTGAAATTTACCCTAACCCTTCAAGTGGAATTTTGAATATCAAATTTGAAAATATATCTGAAGCAAGTTTCCAAATTACCAACATAATGGGAGAGGTAATTTCAGGCGGCATTCTAAGCAACTCGGCAGGAATTAAAACAATTGATGTAAGCTATTTATCTGAAGGAAACTATAACATCTCATTAACGTCTAATGAAAATTATACGTCTCTTCAATTTGTAATAATAAAATAAGCAGAAAACATATTTATAAGAGCCCTTGCGTATGTGAGGGCTTTTTTTTGTCATTCAATTCATATGAACTCTAAAAGCAAATCAACAACAACTAAACATTATTTTGGTGGAACAATAGCAAAATAAAAAGACCAAAGACTATTTCTATCATCATTAATAATTACAGATTAAAGTCGCAGTAAATTCTATTTTTTGAATCCAGAAACCAACTGACCAAAGAATCCTTTCGGATAATTCTCAATTCCCTCAAAACCCAAATCAAACCCGCCATCTTTATCTTGCGGAATATAATTCTTCTTAAAAATATAATCCCAAATACTCAAGCTAATTGCAAAATTGACTCCCTTTACCCTATCTGCAGGAAGCTCTTTTGCATGGTGATATAAATGCATCACTGAATTGTTGAAAACGTATTTTAAAGGCCCCCAAGTAATACGAACATTTGCATGATTTAGATGTCCGATTGTAATAGAAAAGAAATGCACAAAAAAAGCATGCTCTGGCTGAGCACCAATGACAAGCATTAATGCTAATGTTTTCAATGGCTTGTACAATATATTCTCCATCCAATGATAGCGAAGATGGGCAGAAAACCCCATTTCTTGAACTGAATGGTGAACTTTATGAAATCTCCATAAAAAGGTATATCGGTGCAACAGTAGATGCGTAAACCATTGAACAAAATCACTTAAAACAAAGAAAACAACTATGATTAGCCAGGTTGGACTCAACTCACTAAATAAAGCAATTTTATTCATCGGAAAACCATGAGCGGTAAAATATGTTTCAAACAAAATATAGACAGATTCTAAAATGATTGCAAAAATGAAGAAATTGAAAAACATATAAAACGCATCCAGCCAAAAATCTTTTCGAATGAACTTTTGATTCTTACGCCAAGGAAATGCTATTTCCAATCCCCAAACGACTATCGAGACGATAATTAATCCATAAAACCAATTTTGATTCCAATCCACATTAAATGTTACCATATCAATTATCCATGATACCATACCGGTAAACTTGTTTCCGAATATTTCTAAATAGCTCATATTCTTTGATTTCTATAGACTGAACCTAATTACATCCCGCAATATCTAATTAGACATTATGTACAAAGATAAACTATGACCTCATTCAAAACAAAATCTCTCAAATCTTTTCTATGTTTGTTGAGTATTCAATTTCTATTACAAATAGGAAAACACTACGTTATTATTATAATTTTGTTGCTATGATAGAACATTATAAATATGCCCTAAAAATCCTTTTCTTTTCAACTTTATTCAGTGCATGTAAACACTCCGAAAAATCGGATTTTATTCATCTTCGAAAAAATGTAATTGGAATAATAAATGAGAAAATGAGTAAACAACAAGCTTGTTGGAACAATGGAGATTTAGCATGTTTTATGGAGCATTATTGGCACTCTGACTCACTATTATTTATTGGCAAATCTGGATTAACTTATGGGTGGCAACCCACATTGAATAATTACGTTCGTAGCTATCCAGATAAATCAGCTATGGGTAAACTAACTTTTACTAACGAAGTAAAAGAGTTTATTGACATTGAGACAGTTCAAGTCGTTGGAAACTGGGATTTACAGAGGGATTCTATGAAAAATATAGGTGGATATTATTCTCTTATATGGAAAAAAAAAAATGGGGAATGGGTAATTGTTTCGGACCATTCGAGTTAATAGTTTAAATAATAATACAGCAACTTTATGTACTCATTATTCACCATTATCACTCCGCCTTCACTCTTCCACCAGTAATCTTCTTCATAATCTGATTGATTAGAGCTGCTCAACAACACCTCGATTTGGTGGTCATCAAAGTGCTTAAATGCATAACGTATTCTTCTTGTATGCAATTTTCCAGATACCACAATAATTTTTTCGTAGCCTTTTTGTTTACAGTGGTTCAATATTGCGTTAGCTTCTTCCTGTGCGTTAAACCCCAAATCTAACGGAATAATCCGATTTTCAGGCACCTCCTTTAACATTAGCTGATCTCTAGAAATAAAGCTATCCGAATGCCTAATCTTTCTATCTGAAGCCTCAGGAAAAATAGTTTTTATAGAAACATTTTCATTTGCCCCCAGCGTTACGATATTTTTTGAAAAACCTTTAAAATATAATTCTGCAGCATGGTTACTGCTGTCAAAAGTATTTCCTCCTAAGACGAAAATAGCATCAAATTTACCTGACAGATTATCTGTATTGATTAAAAAACCTCCAATTGCTTGTAAAATATAAACATGAAAAATAAGCACCAAAATTCCGAAAGTAAAAAGTAGACGCCAGGTAGCCCAAAATCGCTTAGGCTTAGCCCATGGATAAAAGCTTTTAACTTTCCACCAAGCTATATCTAATGCTTCGGCAATCTTCATTGCTCCAAAACTATCACAACTGAGCCACTCAAATACATCTATATCAAGAGTTCATTAAGAAGGAATTGTGGATAATGCTCCGTTTTCTAGCTGATGAACTTTTCTTTTTGAAAACATTAAACATAAAATTATCCATGAAATAAAATGAAAGACGTTTAGATATAATCTAAAGAATCATAAATTTTAAAACTGCGCGAACATCGGTTTTAATAAGCCCCATTTCGCTTACGCATAAACCATTCAAGTGAGAGAAGTAAGATGATTAGACCAAATATCCATTTCCAGTTAATTAAAGCTGAAACATCCTTTTCTACATAGGAGACGTCCACTATTTCTTCTTTGTTGAAAATCGCTTTTGCTAATTGATCCAATTCATTTGGATAAAACATATAACCTCCAGTATTGTTAGCAATATTAAATAACAAACCATGATCAGCAACAACATTTGTGTATTCAGCTTTTAATTCAGCTACTGTAAAATCTCCAGAAAGATTAAGCTTTTTGCCGCCAAACATCACAGTCGCATTATAAGAATACTCACCTACTTCAAATATACCCGCATCCAAACGATAGGCATTTCCCGAACGGCTAAAACTCTTTGCAGGATAAACCTCTCCACTTTGATTAGTAATCTCCAGTAGCACCTCTTCCTGGTTTACCAAATCATAGCTATCGTTATACAACTCTGATTCGAAAACAACTGATTGGTTTTCCAAAAATGTATTTTCGCAATAGACACGAAACTTACTCTTATCCTCCTTTAACGCCAGATATTGGATCATTTTTGAAACGAGATCATTAAAATTATCATGTGATTTGTTATTTGAATAATCATTCAATTTCCATCTCCAAATACCTTCCCCAAGAATAAAGCCATACTTAGAGTCATTCTTTTCATTAAAAACAAATAAAGGATAATCTGTTGCTGTCACTCCAACTTTTTGAAACAATAAAATAGAGGATCCATTTGCAATCTTATAATTTCCTGCAAACGGAGTTTTTAAGGGAGGAAACTTAGGTATTGACTCCTTAAGTGATTCGGAGACTGTGAACTCCGTAAACGAGGTACTTACGGAAGCTGTTACATTGGTCACTCCATTAACGCCTATACACTCTAGACCCAAATTGTATTCGTTAAAATTTGTGTAATTTGTCCCTGACCCTAGCACAAAAAGAGAAGGTACTCCGGCTTTGATAATCTTTTCAATACGGATATTATGCTGTTTGTTTCTAGAAGGAAGTTGATGAAATATTACCAAGCTATATCCCTTAAATTCTCCCTCATAATCTGCAATAAGCATTGATTTTACTTCATAATTAACATTCTTTTTCAAAGCGGATTGCATCGCAGCAATATCTGGATGAGGAGCTTTTGCGAGAATTAAGATTTGTTGCTTATTATCCAAAATATCAATGTAAAATTCTCTTTTGTTATTTTCATATGTTAATTCTCCTACTAACTCTCCAACGCTTACAACATATCTTTGTTTTCCCGTGCTCCTTGCTTCTAGTATAGCTGAAAGCGAAATTATATCACTGGTTTTCTCAAAAAACACCATTTTAGAAAACAACTCTACCCCATCTTTTGTAATGGATACTTTTGCTTTACTACCTGCAAACTGATTTGCTTTAACGATTATTTCTACCGGAAAATCATTCCCTTTATATGCTAGGCGATTATGAACAACATTATTCAGGATCAAATCTTTCCGTTCCAATGTGTCACCCAATGCTATTGTGAAAAACGGAGTATGTTTAATCTTTTTGATGTCATATATGGGACTTGAACCTTTGTTTACAATTCCATCACTTGCCAGTATTACAGCACCTAAGTTTCTTCCGTAATAACGATTGTGTAGGTCTTCAACAAGGTCTGAAACTCCTGTTTGCTTGTCGGTGAAATCAATTTCTAATCCTGATTTAACTTTATCTCCAAATGTGAATGTTTTGACCTCGTACTTCTTCTCTAATTTTTCTTTAAAAGAAGCCAATGAAATTAAATAATCTGAATTTATAAATGAAGAATCCTTATTAACCAGCAAACTTTCGGAGTTATCATGTGCAATGACCAGAACAGGTTTCTCAATTATTTGATTCTCAATTTCAATTAGGGGCTCGAGTAATAGTAATGTCAAAATACAAACTGATGTAAAACGAAGAAAAGCCATGGCATACACCACAACTTTATTTACATCGTTGAATAATTTTTCTTTTCTGTAAAATATAAATGAATACAATAACCCTATTAATATGCATATAAGCACATACCAAGCTGGGGAACTAAACTCTAAACTCATTTATTTTCTAATTGAAAATTACATCAACATTCCGCCGCATACACTCAATACTTGGCCGCTTATATAAGTGCTCATGTCCGACGCAAGAAAAACTGTTGCATTTGCAATATCTTCCGGGGTTCCTGGCCGTTTTAAAGGAATGCTGTCAGACCAACCTTTAACCACTTCTGGATCCAATTTTTCCGTCATTTCTGTGGCTATAAATCCAGGTGCTATGGCATTACATCTAATATTCCTCGAACCTAATTCAGCAGCAATTGACTTGGTAAAACCTATGATTCCAGCCTTAGAAGCAGAATAATTTGCTTGACCTGCATTTCCTCTAACACCCACAATAGAACTCATATTAATTATGGAACCATTCTTCTGTTTCAAGAAAGTTCTTAACGCGGCTTTGGTCATATTAAAAACCGAATTTAAATTAATTTTTATTACATCATCAAAGTTCTCTTCTGACATTCTCATTAACAAGCCATCTTTCGTTATTCCTGCATTATTCACTAAGATATCAATCTGCCCAAACTCTTCAACAACTTTATCAATCAATTCTACTGCATCTTCCATTTTAGCAGCATTCGATTTATATCCTTTTCCTTTTACTCCGAAAGCCTGTATCTCTTTTTCAACAGCTTTGGCCGTCTCTTCACTTGACACATAAGTAAATATCACATCCGCACCTTCTTGTGCAAATTTTAATGCGATACCTTTTCCTATTCCTCTCGTTCCACCACTAATAATTGCCACTTTACCCTTTAATAACTTCATTTTAACGTTTTATATAATAATTACTTGAAATAAAAATATTTAATCTAGATATTTACCTTGTCAAAAAAACAATTTTATTTCCTCTAATAATACTTCTTAAAAGATAAATATACTACAGTTATTTACCTTTGCAAAAAAACAAAGATAATGAGAAAAATAAGTTCTGTAATAATTCTATTGTTAGTTGTAAATATAAGTTTTGCACAAAGCTGGTTAGACGTTGGAATTAAAGGAGGGTATGGATATGGAATACTCAACAACGCTAATATTTGGGACGACACTAAATACAACCACAGATTAAATGGATCCGGTTTTTTTGGAGGAAAAATTGGATTTAATTTTAACGAAAACCATGAAATTACAATAGATTTTATTTATGGTAATTTCACACAAGGATTTATATATGACGTAGACCTTCCAAAGGTAGACAGCACTTCAACGATTACGCCAACCGAGGAGCACAATTCAGAAATCACATTCACAAAAATGGACATCATTTTTATGTACCGTCATAACAAAGATGGCAGGTATGTCGAAGTTGGACCACGAATGTCGCTAATAAGCAACAGTGGTCGAACAGATGATTTTTATACGGAAGAATTTAATCAAAATTACTTCAACAATAATATTTTTGGAATCACTTTTGGTTTTGGTGGCTACATGATGGGGACCGAAAATTTTGGAATTACTGCAGGTGCTAGACTTGGCTTTGGATTGTCGGATTTAATATCAAATGAAGGGAAAATTGCCAATATGCCTGCTTTAAAGAGCTATGAAACATATAAACCAACTTTTCCTGTTACATTAGAGTTAGTTTTCGAAGCAAATTTGGACTTTGCATATTTGGCAAAAGCCCAATGTGGAAGGAGAAAATTGTTGACTTTTTAGCATTTTATGCTACAAACTACCCAAGTAGCATTCGGTTCAAAAGCTGTTAAGACTAGTGTTTAATTCCTATCAAAATGTAAATTGCTGTGTTTTAATTGTATCAAAGACCTAAATTTTAGCCGACAATTGAAACTTAAAACCCTTTGAACTATCACCTATATTTCGTACTTTCGCGCGGCTTTCACCATGTAATCAAACACATTTTTGGTTTAGGCTCAATACTTAAAAGAAACAGAATATGGCGCAAGACAAGGAGTCGACAATAGAGGAGAAAGATTACAGCAAGTTCGATACTTTTAAAAAAGAAGTAATAGCAGATTATACAATTGCTTGTATAAGCAGAGAAATGTCTTTGTTAGGTCGAAGAGAAGTTCTGACTGGTAAAGCTAAATTCGGAATTTTTGGTGATGGTAAAGAAATTGCCCAATTGGCTATGGCAAAGCAATTCAAAAATGGTGATTTTAGATCTGGTTATTATCGAGATCAAACTTTCATGATGGCCATTGGTGCTCTAGGTATTAAAGATTATTATGCAGGTTTGTATGCTGACACCAAAATAGAAAACGAACCTACCTCCGGAGGTCGCCAGATGGGAGGTCATTATGCAACCCGCAGTTTAAATGTAGATGGAAGTTGGAAAAACTTAATGCAACAAAAGAACTCGAGTGCTGACATTTCCCCTACTGCTGGACAAATGCCTCGCTTACTGGGTTTAGCATTGGCTTCAAAAATGTATAGAAATATACCAGAACTAGAAGGCTTTACTAATTTTAGTTACAAAGGAAATGAAGTTGCTTTTGGTACAATAGGAGATGCAAGTACTTCCGAAGGCTTATTCTGGGAAACAATGAATGCTGCTGGTGTCTTGGAAGTTCCTATGGCAATATCTATTTGGGATGATGGCTGGGGAATATCAGTACCTAAAAAATTCCAAACAACGAAAGCTAGTATTTCTGAAGCCTTATCAGGTTTCGAAAAAGCAGAAGATTCTAACGGTTTTAAAATTTACAAAGTTAAAGGTTGGGACTACCCTTCTTTGATGCGAACTTATAATGAAGCTATAAGTTATTGCAGAGAAAACCACGTTCCAACATTAATTCATGTGGAGGAAGTAACCCAACCTCAGGGGCATTCTACTTCTGGCTCTCATGAACGATATAAAACTCCCGAACAATTAAAGTGGGCGGAAGAATTTGATTGCATTGCCCAAATGAAAAAGTGGATGCTCAGCTCTGATAATGCAGCAGGGGAAGCGATAGCTTCTGAAGACGAATTAGATGCTATCCGTAAAGATGCTAAGAAAAAAGTTCGAGTAGAACAAAAGAAAGCTTGGGCAAATTTTGTGGAGGGAATTAAGGAAGATCTGGATACTGCGCTAATATTATTAGATGCAGTAACGAAAGAAACAGGTAATGAAGAAATTGCCACTATTACTGATTCCTTGAAAACAGCGATTGAACCAATTCGAAAAGACATAATATCAACCGTAAAAAAAGCTTTGCGTTTGATTAAGGAAGAATCTGGTTCTGCAAAACAGAATTTAATTGATTGGATCAACAATAGTAATATAGAAACACATGAGAGATATGGTTCTTATCTATATTCCGAATCAGACCAAAGCCCCATAAAAATAAAGGAAGTACTGCCAATTTATGAAGGTGAAGCTTCAGATGATGGACGTATTGTACTTAAAGAAAATTTTAGGAAATTATTTGAAAAATACCCTGAATTAATAACATTTGGGGAGGATACTGGTAAAATTGGTGGTGTTAATCAATCAATGGAGGGCATGCAAGAGCAATTCGGAACCTTAAGAGTTTCTGACACAGGTATTCGCGAAGCCACAATTATTGGTCAAGGAATTGGAATGGCAATGCGGGGCTTGCGTCCAATCGCTGAAATTCAGTATTTAGATTATATCTTATATTGTCTGCAGATTATGAGCGATGACTTAGCTACTGTTCAGTGGAGAACTAAAGGTGGTCAAAAAGCTCCTTTAATTATTAGAACAAGGGGGCACAGATTAGAAGGTATTTGGCATGCTGGATCACCTATGGCAGCAATCATTAACCTGGTAAAGGGTATCCATATTTGTGTTCCGCGTAACATGACAAAAGCCGCTGGTTTCTACAACACGTTGCTAGAAGGCGACGATCCAGCATTGGTGGTAGAGTGTTTAAATGGCTATCGATCGAAAGAAAAAATGCCTACCAATTTATCCGAATTTAAAACACCTATTGGTGTAGTCGAAACAGTAAAAGAAGGAGAAGATATTACAGTTGTGAGTTATGGATCAACATTCAATTTATGTCAGATTGCTGCAGAGGAACTAGAAAAGCAAGGTGTTTCTGTAGAGCTTATCGATGTTCAAACTTTGATGCCATTTGACATTAATCACGACATCACAGCGTCTTTAAAGAAAACGAATAGAATTATTTTTATCGATGAAGATTTTCCAGGCGGAACGACTGCATATATGATGCAGCAGGTTTTGCATAAGCAAGGTGGATATCATTATTTAGACTCTGCACCAATTGCTTTGGCAGGAAAAGAACATAGACCTGCTTATGGTTCGGATGGAGATTACTTCTCTAAACCGAATGTAGAGGATATTTTCGATGCAATTTACGAAATGATGAACGAAGTAAACCCCAAAGATTATCCTAGTATTTACTAATTAAGTAAATTATGTATAGAATATTTTTTGCTATTTTTTCTTTGATGTTTTGCTTTACAATTAATGGACAAGGAGTAATATCTGCTGAATTACAATCTGTAATGTCCGAGGCAAAATCCAATGATTTTATCTCAATTAGAATAGAGTTTAAGGAAAATATAGATTGTTATTATCTGAATAATGATTTCAAAGAAAATGAAATATCTGTTGATCAGCGACCAAAAATTGTGATTGAGCAATTGCAGAATCAAGCGGAAATTAGTCAGTCAGAATTAATTGAATACATTGAGGCCAATTACAAGCTCTCTTATCGAAACTTGAAACAGTTTTGGTTAGTAAACCTCATTATTTTAGAAGCAAAGCCAGATTTGATTGATTTTCTGAACACCCAACCTAGTATTTCACTTTTGGATTTTGAAAATGACAAAATTGTAATGCACGACACTTTCAAAATCAATTCAGTAAATTTAGAAAAAACACCAGGAGGAGTTGAAAACGGACTTAAAGCTATCAATGCACCTGCTATGTGGGCCTTAGGATATACAGGCCGCGGTAGGGTTGTCTACGATTACGATACTGGAGTTTGGCCAGACCATCCAGCTTTTAGTAGTAGGTATATGGGAAAATTTTTTCCCACTTCACAATCATGGTTTCCTTGGGCTAGCTCTGAGCCAAACGGAAGCATAAGTGATCATGGCACTCATACTTTAGGAACTATTCTAGGTTTAGATACATTAACTAAAGACACCATCGGCGTTGCGTTTAAATCTTACTGGATTGCAAACGACTACGTCAATTCGACGGTTGGAACTTTGCCTCCAATCGCGGACATGATACTTGCTTTTGAATGGGCTTTGAATCCGGATGGAGATATTTCCACTACTTCAGATATTCCTGATGTAATTAGTAATAGTTGGAGATGGTATGATGAACCTGACACAGTGCAATGTGGCGGTTATGTTGTAAATCTTATGAACGCCATTGAAGCCGCAGGAATTGCAAATGTTTTTTCTGGCGGTAATTTTGGACCATCGAACACCACAGTGTCGGCACCACAGCGAATAAACACCTCCGAGGTAAACACATTTAGTGTAGGCAGTATTAATGGAAACGTTGCTTTCCCGCATCCGATTAGTTCATTTTCTAGCATTGGACCAAAACAATGTCCAGGAGCGGGATCATTATCCATCCATCCAGAAGTGGTCGCACCAGGTCAAAACGTTCGTTCTGCATGGGGAAGTGACAGCTACAATACGATTTCTGGAACAAGTATGGCTTCACCGCATGTTTCTGGAGCAATTTTACTATTAAAAGAAGCTTTCCCCTATCTTTCTGGAGAAGAGTTGCTTTGGGCATTGTATTTAACTGCCGTTGATTTGGGTGTTGCTGGAGAAGATAACATTTACGGAATGGGGTTAATTGATGTGCATGCAGCATTTTTGTATCTAAGTGCCACAAACACTCCAATTGACCCTACAAGTATCAAATGGGACGTTGCGATTGTTGATGTAACTAACCCAGATAAAAATGAATTGGTTTGTACAGATACCTACTCTCCTATTGTTACAATTAAGAACCTAGGAGATAGCACAATAACTGCACTAGATGTTGCTTATTCAATTAATTCAGGAATTTCTCAAAACTATAATTGGACAGGAACACTTATTGCCAATGATACTATCATCCTTCACTTACCGAGCATAACTGCTTCCAATTACGGCAATCAAGAATTAAGTATAATTGCTACAATAGCATCAGGAGTTTCCGAATACGATGAAATTAACAACCGTAGCTTATACAGCTTTAACAGAACAGGTTTTTACAATCTACCTTTTGTCGAGGACTTTGAAAATGGTTTTGAATCAGATAAGTGGTTCATTATGAATCCTGACAATAGCACATCCTGGGACACAATTCCTGCAGAAGGATTAATTTGGAGTAATTACTCTGCATCAATGCAGCTATATGATTATGATCCCCGCGATAGTCAAAAAGATGGTCTTATTGGACCTCAGTTATTAATCCCTTTAACAGGAAGTACTACGTTAAAATTTGATGTCGCATATCAGAAAAAAAGTTCTAGTCCTTCATTGCAAGACACTTTAAAAGTTTTCGTTTCCGGTGATTGTGGTCAAACCTTCTCTGATAATGTCTATGAAAAAACAGGTGATGAATTAGAAACACTAGATACTTTATCTATTGATTTCGTCCCAGCCTATCATTCCCATTGGAGAAGGGATTCAATTGACCTTTCTGTTTTTAAAGGTCAAATCATTATGATTCAATTTGAAACTACCAACAGGCAAGGAAATAACGTTTATATTGATAATATATCAATTTATAACGGCAATGAAGAACCTATAGATGTTGCGGAATATAATTTAAATAACTTCTCTATCTATCCAAACCCTGCGCAATCAAAGTTATCTCTTGACGCCTCTAAATTGCCTCCCAGAGTATACTCTATTGAAATATTAAATAGTCTTGGACAAACTATTTTTCAGTTTGAAACTAAATCGACAATCAGAACACTTGATGTTTCAAATTGGCCAAAAGGCGCATACATTATTTCTGTGAAGAATAATTCTGACTTTAAGACTAAGCGATTAATAATACATTAATGATTTGATGCGTATATTCATCTCCTTCATATTGCTATTTTCTATCCACTCTATATCCTCACAAGCTATTATTGCTGAACTAGATTGTGAAAAATTCCGAAAAGGAAAATTTGAAATGACTGGGCCATCTGGAGGGGATATAAAAATTAGGCGAAAAAATAAATATCAATTCGAAAGGTATAATCGTGAACGGCAGAAATATAAATTCTTTATTGAATGGACTTCCAATTGCACTTATACTTTAACCCTTCAAAGAGTAAAGGGAAAGAAGAGCGCTAAAAGATTTGAAGGATCTGTTGTGTATATAGAAATTGTGGGAGTGACCAATGATTCCTTTACTGCGAAAAGCAGAACTCAAGATGGTAAGGTTACAATAATTGAAATCGAGAAAGCCTATTAGTGCAATCACCACAATTTCTATGATCTGTGGAAATCTATTAAATCTCTACAATTAATAACTTTCTTCCACTTAATTTAAAACTAATATTTATAATTAGCTTGATTAATGGCCTCGATGAATCTTCTATTATCAGATAAATTACTATCTTTCCATTGAACAATAGTGTAATGCACTGATTTAAATATAAAACAATGGGAAAAGGAGATATAAAAACAACAAAGGGTAAGAGAACACGAGGATCATACGGAAATACGCGTAAAAGAAAAAAAACTGTAAAAATTGTTGCGGCTAAACCTAAGAAAAAAGCAGCGCCAAAAAAAGCTACAGCTAAGAAACCGACAGCTAAAAAAGCAGCACCTAAAGCTAAAAAAGAAGAAAAGTCTTAATGATATTTACAAATTAAAAAAATCCAAACTTAGGTTTGGATTTTTTTAAAAACATTATTTAATACATTAAATGCTTCTTGGAAGATTTTTTCCATGCCGCATCATACTTACTATCAGAAAAGAAAATAATTAGATCAGCATCATACTTACTATCTACAAAAAACACCTTTTTATCAGCATCATACTTACTATTTACAAAAAACCATAATCCTTTATTGTCTTTAGCATCGTATTTTGAAGCGCATTTAAACACAACTAAATCTCCATCATATTTGCTGTTTGCAACAAACACTTTCACATCTGCATCGTATTTGCTGTTTGTAGAAAAAACTTTTTGCGCATCAGCTTGGATTGACAAACCAACAGTAATTAAAACGGAAAAGAACACATTCTTCATAATTAATAATTTAGTTAAATTCAGACATAGGTAGTTCGAAATAATTTTCTTTCCATCCTACTTTAGACTCATACGCCGTATAGATATCACTTAGGGATGGGTATTTACAATAGCTGAAAGAAGTTTAGAGAAACAAGCTCATGTTTTGCATGACTTGCTTCATTAATTTACCCGTTATAACTTCAATAGAGTTAGTTTCTTTATCTGCCATTACTACTTCTAGTTTCATTTTATCAAAGCTACCGGAAAAACTAATATTTTCAAATTCAGTCATAAACTTTAACAATTCTCCACCTTCATTACCAGCATTTGCAATTACCATATCTTTTAAGGCTTGAGGCAAATTATCTAGATTCGGTATAATTTCTCCATACAATGAAGAGCTAATTTCGCTAGATGGCTTAT
>JAQWQH010000025.1 GCA_029244805.1 Flavobacteriales bacterium | reverse complement strand
AACTCCCTGAATTATCTCCATACCAACTTACATTCTGTTCTTGAAATGAAAAAGCTTGAGAAGAACCTCCATTAAAATAAAAATTATAAATATGATTAGGATTATAAACTGTTGGAACTTGAGATTGAGTATTTGGATTGGCTCCATTCCATTGCCATGGATAAGAAGGAATAGGGATAATATTATTACATCCTTGATAAAACAAAAACCCACCATCTCTTTCTTCACAAGGACCTGAACCTGAGAAAGTGCCACTTACAACAGCATAATAACTTCCGGGCAAACTGGTGTTTATTGTAGAATAAGAAAACGGACTATCAAAATTCATTGTGAATTCCTCAACTAATATCCCATTTGTGTCAGCAAATAATTCTACACTATTTCCATTACAAATA
This sequence comes from Flavobacteriales bacterium, assembly GCA_029244805.1. Lineage (GTDB taxonomy): Bacteria > Bacteroidota > Bacteroidia > Flavobacteriales_D > Parvicellaceae > CALSMU01. The sequence goes on along the minus strand of JAQWQH010000025.1, from coordinate 1,945 downwards.
GCAGTGTCTTCACTCATGTCAATAATTGGTGGGGGGTTTACAATTACTGTAACGGGTGTTCGACAGCTGACGGGAGTCCATCCACATGACAATCCCGGATTTACAACATCGGGAGTAGAAGCCTGACAAACAAAATCAGCGAGCGTATTTCCGTCTTGATTTCCAATCCTTTGAATACTAAGCGGAGCTCCACCAGCAACTCCACAAGTAGCATCACATCCATCTCCTGACCATTCAGGACCAAGCGTAATATTAAATCCATTAATGGTGGTGTTAAATCCTGCAATGTCTGCAGCACTCCATCCCCATGCAACGAAGTCAATAACATTTCCATTGTTGTCAATAATAATTGCCCAACTTCTGAAAGTGGTATTTGCTCCCGGGTTCCACATTATATTGTTCCCCCAATAGTTAGGATCGCTAGAAATATCATTTCTTGATTCAACAGAACAAGCACTGAAAGTGGATGGAAGGTCCCATAAAATTGTATTTACGTTGTTAATATTGTTGTAATCTGCACTTATGGCTGCAACCCATCCAGTGGTATTCACGGGAGTTGCATATAAATTTGAAATTTCTAAATAATCTGCTGAAGAGGCTCCAGCAAAACCCTCCAGTCCACATTCTGTAATTAGTATTTTTCCGGTGGATGCAGAAAGTCCGTTGGTCTGAAGCCAATAGGTTGTTGTGTCATTCAAATTAGGTGTTGTGTATGTTGGAGTTGTAGCCAATTGAGTTCCTCCTGTTTCATCAGTATACCATTCAAAATCACCGGTTGATCCACTAGCTGTTATTGAGGTAGATCCCGTTGCACAAAACTCTAAAACTCCTGAAATTGTTGGAGGATCAATAATTTCAACATCAAAATTATCGGAAGCAATTAATGTTGGGCAAGCACTGCACCTTGCCTGCACTGTATATGATGTGTTTGACGATGGAGATGAATAAAAAACAGAAGAGGTACTCCATCCTTGCACAACTGTTCCTCCAATAAGCACCTGATATTCATAGTTCCCAGCACAAATACCTCCAGCTACAAAATTGATAGTGTCTTGCATGCCACTGCAGTTAAGAATAAGCTCAGGACTTGCAGAAACGGCAGTTACTTCACAAGGACAATTACCTATTGCATTATTAATATTTGAAATATTGTCTCCAGCCCCAGCCTGGTTTCCTGAAGCATCCGTTAAAGCGAAATTACATTCATTAGCGGAAGTACCCGTTGCGTTGAAAATAACATCAACAGCATCTCCATTATTTACAGCAATGAAGAAGCACTCCGGCCCCGATCCAACTAATGAACCGCCGTAGTTGCCATAAAGATTACCGTTTACAAAAACATCAACGGTATTTCCGTTCCAGCCATCACCGAAATCATCGGTTATGCATAATTCGTAATTGCACTGACTATTGCCTATAATAGCGCTCAACAAAAAGATGAATGACCATAGCCGTTTCATAATGTTCTTATTTTGAGGGTCTATTTGAATTAATTAGTTCTTGGTGTTTATCTGGATTATTTTCTATCCATGCCATTTTTAACGCATTGTAGCTCTCTTGGTCTTCAGCTGGGTTTCCTGTGTTTATAAAGACAGGAAGCCCATGAAACCGTTCTAAAAATTGTCGGGTAATTGAAGCTTGACTTGCAACCATATTATCTAATATAGCTAAAATCTCCAGTTCAGACAAATCTGTTTCTGTAATCAACCTTCGGACAATTATCGCCGCCTTATTGTAGGTTGGTAAGTCAATATGATATAATTTTTGTGTCAAGATACTCTCTGATAGCGATATGTCTTCTTGAGAAAGGTCTTGACTAAAATGGGCTGTATTAATTACAAATACTAAAATTAGTATGGAAAATAGGTTTTTCATAAAAGAAGGTTTCTCTACGCAAGTATAGTAAATATAACGGTTCAATTCAAGAAGGTTGCCTTCTATAAAG
>JAQWQH010000010.1 GCA_029244805.1 Flavobacteriales bacterium | reverse complement strand
TCGATGAAGGAGCAAAAATAGACCCTTTGCTAAAAAACGCATCTGCATTGCAAACAATTCGAAGTATTCGTAAAACATCTTTCAATGTTGTGTTAGAGGGAATTAGTCAGGCGATAAAAAATAAGAAGTAATAATTTGTGTTTCCAACAACATCTGTGTTGGATCTTTCTGCCTTCAATTATCTCTTTTAATATATTCTAAGTTGATGTGAAACTAAAGATTTAGTATTTTTACAATTAAGATTATGAGGTTATTCTATACGTTTATATTTGTCTGTCTTGTTTCAGCTGTATCAGGGCAAGCAAAGCGTGTGAACATAGTTTTTGATGTCAAGCTTTCAGCTGTAGAGGAAATGGGCAAAAAACTGAATGTTGGGTCCGTATATTTATATCAAAATGGAAAATTAATAGACTCTGTTGTTACCCAAACAGGCAAATGTTTGTTTAACCTTGATACAGGGTATGTTTATAAAATTGAATTTTCAAAACACGATTATGTAAGCAAATATCTTATTGTAGAAACTACGAAGGTGCCAAAAGATATAAAGAGAAATTCAAGGATAAAAGTAGATGTTGGGTTATTTAAAAACAGAAGAGAATTGAATATGCACTTTCTAAGTAACAAGCCAATTGGCATAGCTTCTTACAGTTATACAGAAAAAAAAATTGCATGGAATTATGCTTACACCGATAAGATTATTGAAGAAATTGTCGACGCTACTATAGTGTTTACGCGTGAGAAAGAAAAAGGTAAGAGGGATAATTTTTAGTTATGAATAAAATACTAATAAAAGTCTTTTTTTTATTGATGTGATTTTCTGTACTTTAGCGTATCAAATTTTCAAAATTTATGATGAAAGTATTAATAGTAAGTTCAAGTGATAACGATGTTCGTTGGATAACAAATATTTTAGCAGAAGAAGAAATAGTAAGTATTGATTCTTGCACAAATTCAACGGATGCTATTCAATTGCTTGCTCTTAACCACTACAATTTAGTTTTGTCTGAAGTTTATCTTACTGTTCTTACCGGCTTTGATTTGAAAAAATTAATGAACAGTTTCGGATATGATATACCAGTTTTATTTTTTACAGACAAAGTGAATGATAATATTCGAAAAGAAGCTAAATATGCTGGAGTTATTGATTGCTTTTCTACAGATCATCTAGACAAGGAACTTCCATCGGTCTGTGCAAAAATAGGTGGAGTTCAAGCTTAATTTAGCATGAACTATTTAGCACATTTAATTCTGTCAGGCAGTGATGAGGATGTAATTTTTGGTAATTTTATTGGAGATGCTATTAAGGGAAAGCAGTATCAAAATTATTCAGCTAGCATTCAGAAAGGAATTATTCTCCATAGGCAGATTGATACATTTACAGATTCGCATCCGGTTTATTTACAAGGTAAGAGAAGGTTTTACAAAAATTATCCGAAAATATCAGGAGTAATAACGGATATATTATACGATCATTTACTTTGCATAGAGTGGGATAAACATACGAATGAAAAGTTGTCATTATTTATAAAAAGGTCATACGATTATTTGGATACCCGCTTAGATCAAATGCCGCTCCGTATGATTCCAATTTACACCCATATGAGATCGAATGATTGGTTATCAAGATATCAGACTATCGAAGGAACTGAATTGTCTTTAATGCAAATCGGAAAAAGAATGGGCTTTGGTTCTTCTGTCGGAGATTCAGTTAAGGAATTTAAGCAAAACGAGACGATGTTCATTGATGAGTTCAACGCCTTTTTTCATGAAATAAGTAACTTTTCAAAAGAGTTTTTAGCCAAGTATTGATTTCAATAGGAATCAAGTTAGAGAGCGTATTTTACTGAAGCAAAACTATATACCCATAAAATGTATATAAAATTTAACTCTTTAAAGGAAAAATGTATAGTTTAATCATAAAATAGGTTCTTTGTTACGATAGAGGATGTACAAAAGGAATAGGTTACTTAAATTTGGTAGAAGTAATGAAAAATTTTACATTACCGATTGAAGTTTATTGGGAATAATGAATTTAATAGCGCTTATAATATACTTTTCAAACTTACCATTGATTACAATGGCTTCTTCTGAAACTCCTAATATTGAGGCGGATAGAGATGGGGTGATAATTTTGGAAGGGAAATACCAAAATAAAAATATCTATCTATCCAATTCATTTGGAAGTGAAGGTTACGGTTATTGCACCTATGAGATCCGCGTAAATGGTGACCTCATAACGGATCGGGTGAATTCGAGTGCTTTTGAAATTGATTTAAATAATTTTAAACTGGAATTAGGAGATGCAGTAATAATTGAGATACGACACAAAAATGGCTGTACACCCAAAGTGATAAATCCTGGAGGTCTCACACCCAAGCCTACATTTGTTATGGAAGATATCAAAATTGGAGAAGATGGGTTCTTGGAGTGGGTTACGACTGGCGAGTTTGGCTCTTTACCTTATATTGTGCAGCAATACAAATGGAGTAAATGGGTCGATATTGGAGAGGTGCAAGGAAAAGGCACGCCTGCAACCAATATGTACGCATTTTATGTTGAGTTTATTTCAGGAGTAAATAAATTCAGAGTTATACAACGTGATGGAAAAGGAAAGGTTAAAAAAACTACATCTATTGAAATGACTTCGCTAATGCCTAGGTTGACTTATGTATATAATAAAAAAGCAAGCCAAATTATTTTTAGTGGAAAAACGAAGTACGAACTTTACGATAAGTTTGGAGCAATAATCATTCGAGGTTTTGGAGCAACTGTTGATGTGTCGGAATTGGAAAAGGATAGCTATTGGTTGAGTTATGACAATTTAACGGAAGGCTTCGTTAAAAAGTAAAATTGCTTTAAAATTTTTCATGGAATTGCTTAAAATTAACCTTACGCACCTTATTATATCTGGGTTTTTCAAAAAAACAGTGGCTTTGGTGATATATTTGTAGGGATGAATATTATCCCTTAGACTTAAGGTAATTAATTGATTGTTATAAGTATGAAGTTGATTCTTTTTTTAATCTTTTCTCAGTTTTGCGTTGTAATACTTTCACAAGATTACCAATGCGAATGGAGCACTCCTATTTCAAAGCTTAAAACAGAAACTCCTTTTAAAATTTTCCCAAATATAGATTCAGGATATTCAGTGGTCAAAAGAATCGCTGGGGTTAAAAATTCTATATCTGTTGACATCTTGGATGCTAATAATTTGCTTTTACACACTAGTAATGTGGAGGTGCCTGGAGATGAAATTGTGCACATTGATCGCGTGAATGGTAGCTTGACATTGTTTGCTGTTACCCATAATAGTGAGCAGAAAGAAGACCAATTAATTGCCTGTACATTAAACAATACAGGCGAATTATCTGGAACAGTCTTACTTGCATCTTTAAAAACTAATGGCGGTTATTTGCCAAAGTTTAAAATAGCTGTAAGCAGTAATGGTCAAAAAGTAGGAATCCTGTGCGAGAGGCCTTACATGAAGGAGAAAAATGAGGGGGTAATAATAAAAATATTAGATAAAGATCTTCAGCTTATATTGACAAAAGATTATAGCTATGCATTGGCTTCCATGAAACGACGGTTTAACGTTCCTTTCATAAACAATAAGGGCTCTTTATACATTCTGAAAAGAGCAAGAATAAAAACCAAAAACACCTACTTACTTACGTTAATTAAAGAAAGTGGAGTTGAGGAACATCATGATGTAAAATTAAGAAGTATGAGAATTGCTGATGTTACAGCAGCGTTTAATAAGGATGAAGAATTAATCGTTTCAGGTTTTTATGCTGGCTTTAAAGGGATTGCTTTTAAAGGTGCGTTTATTATAAAGTACAATGAGTCTACATTGCCTGTTTATCGGAAAGAATTAATGCTTCCAGAAAATTTGATTTCAGGTTTGAAAAGCAAAAAAGAAATCTCCAAATTCGGAAATGGATTGGATAAGTTTCATGTGAAGAAACTAATTGTGACTCCAAAAGGCATTAGTTATTTAATAGCAGAACATTTAAGTCTAGATAAGACAGAAAATGAAAGCATCGAAAAACGTAAAGGATTGGCAGTTGTTAAGTATTCCAGCAAAGGAGATTTTTTATGGGCTGCCCCGATTGCAAGCAATCAAGTTGACAATTTCAATAATGGGTACTGGAATTCTTCTATTGTGGTGGGAACGGATACAACTTTATCAGTATTCTATAGCCCTGTCGGGGCGGAAATAAAAAAAATCAAAAATGTATATGGCGAAAATTCCGTTATAGGGACAAGAGTTTGCAGTGTAGATTTAAATGGTGTTGTGCATGATCGCCCTTTTTTGGGATTCTTTCAGGGGACGCAAGAAGATGTTATTTTATTCGCTAAGACTTATTATTTCTCAGGAGAGGAATTAATTATCCTAGCTGAAAATAAGACAAAAGATAAATTCTATTTAGGTCACCTTTCAAATAAGTAGACTCTTTCGCTTAATTTTTAGTCTTCAATTTAGCTTTTATTGCTATACTAAGCGAAATAAAGAGCATTAGCCACGGTGTTCCATGTAAAAAAAAGTCCAGCCAATCCATGGCTTGCATCGGACTTTCTCCGCTAAAGGCACCTCCCCAATAAATCCATTTTAATTTACCCCAAATGTGAGGAGGAGCAAAAGGAGCTAACCCAAGCGTTAATGACGCTATCAGCCACAAGGTTGTATTTTTATAAAAAGGTTGGTCAAAGCCTTTCATTCTTGATGTGAATTTATTATTTCAACCAATTGATCTGTCGGTATTATTCCTGATTCTCTCCAAAGTAGTTTGCCTTTTTTAAAAAGAATAAACGTAGGAACTCCTCGAACTTGAAATTTCTCTGCAGCCTTTGGGTTTTTATCAATGTCAATTTTTATAATTTTCACATTGTCACCTACTTTGCTTTTGACATCTTTTAAAATAGGACCCATCATATTGCAAGGTCCACACCATTCCGCAAACATGTCTACTAGGACAGGTGTGTTTCCATTTATTAAATCACTGAATTTTGACATAAAGACTAATTTAGCTGGTGAACTTTTAAAAGCTGCTTTCCTTCATTTTCATTAAAAATGATTATCATCTTAGCGCTTCAACTGTTTGCCAACCACCTCCGTTGTAAACATTTGAAATTCCACTTTGTTGCAGGAATATTGTGGCTTGACCGCTTCTACCTCCACTAGCACAGCACAAAACGACGTTGCCTTCAATACTTTTAAATTCTTCAATTCTTGAAGAAACTTCATCTAGGGGAATGTTTTTAGACCCCTTTACGTTTCCCATCACAAACTCTCCAGGCGTTCTCACATCAATAATTGTTGCATTTTTAATGTCTATGTTTTCTGTATTCATAATATGTTGTTTGGAATCGTCTTTATTTGGTTAAATATGCTTTTGCTTTTTCCAATAAAGAGAATTCTTCTTTTCTTGGATAACCAATTTCTTGTAGTTTTTCCTCTACCTTTTTACTAGAAACTTCATCAGAAGATTCAAATGTAATAGAATTGTTTTCAAGCGAAACAATAACATTCGCGATTCCATCTAAAGCGGCAGTTCCTTCGACTGCTGCTTTAACACAGCCACCGCATTTCAGGTTTTCTATTTCAAACGTATTTTTCATGTTGTTTTTAAAGCGTTGTGGGGCAAACATACTCAGAGAGATGAAACCCTTCCGTTTTCTTGATTAAGCCATATCCTCCGGCAACGTCAATTAGGTTATGATACCCCCTTGATTTCATTATTGAGATATAAATTACTGAACGATAACCACCTGCACAGTGAACGTGATAAGTAATATCTTTAGATAAATCATCCATTTGATCATTGATTACATCTAATGGAGCGTTTACAGCTTCTTCAACATGTTCTGAGAGGAACTCAGAGGGTTTTCTTATGTCAACTAAGTTACTTTTCTCTGCATTTACTAATTCAACTATTTCTGACGGTTGTAATGAAATAATAGAAGATGTTTCTAGTCCAGCTTCTTTCCATGCGGTTATTCCTCCTTTTAAGAACCCAAGAGAGTTATCATATCCAATTCTAGATAGTCTTGTTACAACTTCTTCCTCCCGTCCTTCATCAGCAACTATTATAATAGGCTGGTTTATATCTGATACTAGAGTTCCAACCCATGGGGCAAAACCACCATCAATTCCAAAGAATATTGATCCTGGTATATGCTCTTCAGTAAAAGATGTTTGATGCCTTGTATCAATTATCATTGCTCCTTCATTGGAAGCCATACTTTTAAATGTGTCAGCATCAAGCGCAATTGTTCCTGTTTTTAAAATGTGATCTATTCCTGTGTTTACTGATTTATTCATAGCAACATTTTTAGGGAAGTAGGCCGGTGGAGAAGTTAGTCCAGTGAGAACTTCTTTTACAAATTCAGCTTTAGTCATGTCAGCCCTTAAAGCATAATTTACTTCTTTTTGATGTCCTAAAGTATCGAAAGTTTCTTTACTCATGTTTTTGCCACAAGCAGATCCTGCACCATGACTAGGATAAACAATAACGCTATCTGGCAATGTCATTAATTTACTGCGCAATGAATCGAATAAATGTGCTGCTAAATCTTCTTGCGTAATGTCGGATTTAACCGCTAAATCTGGTCTTCCCACATCTCCAATAAAAAGAGTATCTCCTGTAAATACGCAGTTTTCTTTACCTTCTTTATCCAACAGCAATAAACTAGAAGATTCCATTGTATGACCAGGAGTATGTAGTAGTTTTAAAGTCAATTCACCAATTTTAAATTCTTCGCCATCCTGAGCAACGTGAAAATCAAAATCAGCTTTCGCATTGGGCCCAAAAACAATTAAAGCTCCTGTTTTGTTGGCTAAATCAACATGCCCAGAAACAAAGTCAGCATGAAAATGGGTTAAGAAAACATACTTGATTTTAGCGTTATCTTTTTCTGCTCTTTCAATATATGGAGAAGTTTCACGCAATGGATCAATGATTATGGCTTCTCCTTGAGATTGGATATAATAAGCAGCTTCCGCTAGACATCCGGTATATATTTGTTCTATTTTCATATTCTATAATTTCTAGGGCAAAGATAAATCATTGGGTTAAATTATACTGCAACTAAAGTTACAAATTACTGTTATTCTGTAAAGCAATCCGTTTGCAGATTCTTTTAAAGTCCATTGCTTTTTCTTCATCTAAACATTCTAAAGCCCTATTGACTTCGACAAACATTAACTCTTTTCCAATTGTTTCAGATAGCCCGCTATTAAAAATAATATCCCTTACCGGTCCTATTGCTCCGGCAACCGCAAAATAGATTTCTTTTTTGCAAAGGTCTTTTATGGTCTTATCTAGCATTTGAACAGCACTTGAGTCCATATGATTAATGGCTTCTGCGTTTAATATTATCAGTTTTAGATTTGGACCTTTTTTTGCAATCATATCATTTAATTGATCCTTGAAATAATTGATGTTAGCAAAATAAAGTTGTCCATCAAAACGCAATATAAGAACATCGGTTCGTCCTTTTGTATTGTCGAATCTTTCTACATTTTTAAAGTAGTCAGTGCCTTCAATTCTAGCGCATTCAGCAATGTGAGGCCGCGTACTTCTAAAAATCAAAAACCCCAAGGATAAAATTACTCCAACAATAATTCCTTCTTTGATGCCGATGGTTAACGTTACAACAAATGTTCCCAAGAGCATGATTAAATCGTCTTTTTTGTATCTCCAAAGTTTGATGGGGTATTTAATATTAATGAGACCTAGCACAGCAAAGATTATAATCCCTCCCAAAACCGCTTTTGGTAAATAATAAAATAGTGGAGTAAGAAACAGCAAGGTTAATGCTACCAAACCAGCTGCAATAATAAAAGACATTCCCGTTTTTGCTCCGGATTGATCGTTCACAGCTGTTCGAGAGAAGCCTCCTGTAGATGGATAACTCTTAAAAATAGATCCTACAATATTACTCAGCCCAAGAGCTATTAGTTCTTGATTAGCATCTACTTTATAATCATTGTGTTTATCTTCAATGGCTTTGGCTTGAGAAATAGCTTCCATAAAAGCAATTAAAGATAAGGTGAGTGCTAGGGGTAATAAGTCTTTAAAGTAATTTACGGAAAAATCAGGGATTGAAGGACTGGGAAGTCCTGTAGGAATATTTCGTATAATACTTACCCCGTATAAATCCAAACGAAAAAATTGAACAAGTAAGATGCTGATTACAACTACCGTTAAGGCCGCAGGCAATTTCTTTAAATACTTTTTTAAGAAAATAATTGCAAGAATGGTTCCTGTTCCTATACAAAGAGTAACTAGGTTGGTTGAGTTGATTGCTGTTCCTGCGTCATACAACAAAGAATGTGCTTGATTGCTTCTGGGAATTTCTATTCCGAAAATATGTTTCAATTGATTTAAACCAATAATTATTGCAGCAGCAGAAGTGAAGCCACTTATTACGGGCTTCGATAAAAAGTTGACCAAAAAACCAAGCTTACAAACTCCAAAAGCCAATTGCATCAGCCCCATAATAAAAGCTAGCAAAATTGCAGCCGCGATATAGTTGTCGGGGTTAACAGTTGCTATCGATGTTATTCCAGCAGCAACAATTAATGAATCCATTGCGGTAGGTCCCACGGATAATTGACGTGAAGTTCCAAAAATTGCATAAATAACTTGTGGGGTCATGGCAGTATATAACCCATAAATTGGTGGGAGTCCGGCAATCATTGCGTATGCAATGCCTTGCGGAATAAGCATAACACCAACCGTAAGACCTGCTGACAAATCACCTGATAATGCTTCTTTCTTATAATTTGGAAGCCAAGAAAGGATGGGTATGTATTTTTTTAAAAAGTTCACTTATAAAAGATCGAAGTTAATTGTTGTATTACCTGTTTTTTTTTGGTGTAGTACCTTCATAGTGAAAGAATAAATTAGCCCAAATTATTTTTGAAAGAGCATATAAATAGGGTCCTAGAGTAATAATTAAGGCTATGATTATTCCCAATAATAATTCTGCAGAGTATTGTGGATATAATACAGTTGTTGCTACCCATGTTGTAACAAATAACGCTACACCCAATGCGTATGATACAAACATCGCCCCAAAATAAAATCCAGGTTCGCGCGAGTATTTTAAGTCACAACAGTCACATTTTTCCCTAAGGTTCCCCGCTTTTTTGAGATTGTAAACATTCCTACATTCTAAAAACTCCCCTTTATGACACCTAGGACACTTGAAATTTAGAATACTATAGAGTTTTGTTTTTTTGAGCACTGATATGATTTATTAATCAAATATAGACAACTATTTTGTTTCCGAATGTAACAAATGTTACTTTTGGTAATTCTAACATTGATAGCTTAATGACAGTAAAGCCAAAGAAACATTTAGGGCAACATTTTTTAAAAGATGAAAGTGTTTGTTTGGATATTGCCAATGCACTAACCAACCATGGTGATTATGAGGAGGTTATAGAGGTTGGTCCGGGTACGGGAGCTTTAACAAAGTTCTTAATTAAAAACAAAAAATTTAAAACTACAGTTGTTGAAGTGGATAGAGAATCTGTTGTTTATCTAAACGCAAATTTTCAGGGATTAGAGGTGCTAGAAGAAGATTTTTTAAGCATGGATTTTTCCAAATTTAAGTCGGAAAATTTAGCCGTTGCGGGTAATTTTCCTTACAATATTTCCTCCCAAATATTGTTCAAAGTTTTGGAAGAAAAAGATCGTGTAACTGAAGTTGTAGGTATGTTTCAAAAAGAAGTAGCTGAGAGAATTGCTGAACCTCCAGGAACTAAACGGTATGGTATTTTAAGCGTGCTACTCCAAGCGTTTTACGATATCGAATACTTATTTACAGTAGATGAAGATGTTTTTGATCCACCACCAAAAGTCAAATCGGGTGTTATTCGTTTAATTCGAAATGATGTCAAAAAATTATCGTGTGATGAGAAGGACTTCAAAAGAGTAATCAAAATGGCTTTTAACCAGCGTAGAAAAACGTTAAGAAATTCCTTAAAACAACTTTTAGGTGATGTCGACACCACTGATCCAATTTTTAAAGAACGCCCAGAAAAACTGGACGTTGAGCAATTTATTGAGTTAACAAATCGAATTTTTGGTAAATAGCATGTTTTGATTATCATAATCGAAGTGGTTTGGTTTTTTTTTGACACTTTTAAGATTACATGGTGTTTTTGAGGGGTTATATTGTTGAAAAACTGTATTTTCGCAGCCAATCAATTATAAAATTGACACCTACCTAATGAACTCTGATAGGCATGAACTTCGAACTGACAAAAGAGTTTTTACAAGAACTTTCGTTAGCTGTTGCTAAACGAAACGGGAATTATGTTGTCGAAAAAATTCAAAATCTTCATCCTGCTGATATTGCCGAAATATTTGATAGAATAAATTTGCTTGAAGCACAGTTTATTTATGAACTGTTAGAGGAAGAAGTAGCGTCTGATGTTCTCGTTGAATTGGAAGAGGACGTTCGAGATAAATTTCTAAAATCATTTACTGCTCAGGAAATTGCGAATCAGGTCGATAATATGGACTCTGATGATGCAACGGATTTAATCCAAGACTTATCCGAGGAACGAAAGGAGAAGGTACTCTCTAAACTAGAAGATGCCGAGCAAGCAAGTGATATTGTATCACTTTTAAGCTATCCAGAAGATACTGCAGGTGGTTTAATGGCGAAAGAATATATTAAGGCAAATATCAACTGGACGGTTGAAGAATGTCTTGAAGAATTGCGTTCGCAAGCTGAAGATGTCGATTATGTGCACACTATTTATGTTGTAGATAATCAAAATAAGCTGCAAGGAACATTGTCGTTAAAAACGTTTTTGTTCGCAGGAAATAACACTAAAATTTCTGACTTGTATAAAGAAGAACCTATTTATGTGAAAACGGATACACCGGATGAGGATGTGGCCAACATAATGGAAAAATATGATTTGGTTGCGCTTCCAGTTTTAAATCAAGCAAATATTTTAGTTGGGCGTATAACAATTGATGATATTGTTGAAGTAATAAAAGAAGAAGCTGAAAAAGATTTTCAATTGGCAAGTGGTATTTCTGAAAATGTTGAGTCGAAAGATTCTGTATGGCTTCTGACCAGAGCAAGATTGCCGTGGTTGTTAATCGGTTTAGTTGGAGGCATATTTGGTGCGGTTGTTATAAAATCATTTGAATATGAATTAGTAGAATTCCCTGTATTGGCTTTCTTTATACCGCTAATCGCGGCAATGGCCGGTAATGTAGGGGTTCAGTCTTCCGCAATTATAGTTCAAGGTTTAGCGAATAACTCGCTTTCTTATGATTCTACATTTTCTAAAGTTGTTAAAGAGGTTGGAGTTGCATTAATAAATGGGGCGGTACTTTCGAGCTTGATTTTCATATACAATATAGCTTTTGGAGAGGCTTGGGAATTATGTTTTACAGTTAGTTTATCCTTGTTTGTTGTTATTATTTTTGCCGGAATTTTTGGAACTTTAATCCCCTTGGTTTTGGATCAGTACAATATTGATCCAGCATTAGCAACAGGTCCATTTATTACTACCATTAATGATGTTGTTGGACTGCTTCTATATTTTACTATAGGCTGGATGATTTACTTTTAGGAATCACTTATCCTCAAAATTAGGCATTAATAATTCCTTTTGTTTCCTTTCATGTATCTGTAATTATTCATTTACTGTTAAATATTATCTTTGATAATATGACGAAAAAAGGGTTTTATTGGTTATTCCAAATATCTGGTTGGGGCTTCTTGATTTTTTTAGGACTGCTTCAAGAATTTCAAGTCGAAAATTCAATAGCTCTCCGTAAACTGGTGCAATCTTTAATTGTTTTTTGCTTGGGAATAGGTATTAGTCACTTATATCGATACTTTATTATACATCGAGATTGGTTAAGTAGCAATGTTGTAAAGGCTATACCCCGAATTATTTTTGCTTCTATCGCCATAGGCACTATATTTTATGGTGTAGAGATAATTATGGTATATGTAAAAGAAACGGTAGGAATAGGAGGAGAAAAAGACACTTTGTCAAGGTTTTTTGGAGGAAGAGATGAGAATATGTCTACAGGCTTTGTTGTTTTGCGACTTACTTTAGCTATTATAAATAATGCTTTGTTGTTCTTTATTTGGTCTGTAATTTACTTTGGATACCACTTTTTCGAAAGGTCAAGGCAACAAGAAATTGAACGCCTTCAATGGGCAGCCTCTATTAATGAAACAGAATTGAATAACTTAAAAGCTCAGTTAAACCCGCATTTTATGTTCAACGCAATGAACAGTATTCGAGCTTTGGTTGAAGAGGATCCGGTATTGTGTAAAAAGGCAATTACGCAATTATCGAACCTGTTGAGAAATACTTTGCAGACAGGAAAAAGGAAAGTGGTTCTAATTGAAGAAGAAATGAAGATTGTTAAGGATTACTTAGCACTTGAAAAAATTAGGTATGAAGAACGATTGAATATTGAAATAGAATTAGAAGATGGAATTAAAAAGTGCCTAGTCCCTCCCTTATTATTGCAAACATTAGTTGAGAATGCCATTAAACATGGTATTAGTATGATAAGAAAAGGGGGTACCCTAAGAATTGCTGGAGTGTTGAAAGGAGATGAATTACATATTACAATTTTAAATGACGGCAAATACAATCCTAAACCTTCCGAAGTAGAAGGTATTGGACTCAAGAATTCGACAAAAAGGTTAGAGATTTTATATGGTGATCGAGGCAGTATTCAGATTAATAATGTTGGTAACCAGGTGGAAACAAGGGTGATTATTCCAAAGGAAAAAATTAATAGACGTTAAATATTAGGCTATGAGAGCAATTATTATAGATGACGAAAGATTGGCAAGAAAGGAATTAAAATCTTTATTAAAGGATTATCATGAGATTGACATTGTAGATGAATGTGCCAGCCCAGAAGAAGCTTTAAAAAGTATAGAGAAGCATAATCCAGATTTATTGTTTTTAGATATTCAAATGCCGGAAAAAACAGGGTTTGATCTTTTGCAAGAGCTGGATAAATCGCCTAAAGTAGTTTTTGTAACAGCTTTTGATGAGTATGCTGTAAAAGCATTCGAGGTGAATGCCTTAGATTATCTGATGAAACCAGTTGACCCGGAAAGGTTAAAAGAAACAATGGCTAAGGTGTTATATGAAGATATTGAAGAGGATGAATTGTATGATGTGCCCGATAGGGGGATTTTGTCTTCAAACGATCAAATTTTCATTAAGGATGGCGAGAAATGTTGGTTTATACATTTAAAAGATGTAAGAATGTTTGAATCCGAAGGTAATTATGTTCGAATCTATTTTGAAACATTTAAGCCTCTAGTTTTAAAATCCCTAAATGGTCTGGAAGAACGATTGGACCAGAAATTATTTTTCAGGGCAAATAGAAAGTATATTATTAATTTAAAATGGGTTTCTCACATCGAAAACTGGTTTAATGGTGGTCTTCAGGTAGTTTTGAAAGATGGTGAAAAAGTCGAAATTTCCAGAAGACAAGCGGTGAAATTTAAAGCTTTAATGAGTCTTTAGTGCATTAGTCGAGAAGTTTGGCTATTTGGTCGCGACCAAATCAGTTTTTGTAGAAATTAGAGCTAAAGCTTAATATTAATAGCGATATTAGCATTCTAATAAAATTAGCCTCTTTAATGGAAAATTTAATAACATCTGCAACAGAAACAACTCCTTTATTGAACCTCGATGCAGGTTTGGGAGAGTTTGTTATTGAAGGGAAATCTATCCCTAGTGATGCAGAAGGTTTCTATGGTCCTGTTTTGCATTGGCTAAGTGAATATGTCAATAAACCCAATCAACAAACGACTCTGGTTTTAAAACTTGACTATTTTAATATTTCTTCTTCAAAGAGAATTCTTTTTATTTTTTATAAGTTAAATGAACTTATAGACGCAGGTCATCAAGTTAATGTTAAGTGGTATTTTCACGAAGGCGAAGATGATATGCATGAGGTAGGACAAGATTTTGCCTTTATGGTAAATATTCCGTTTGAATTTATTGAATATTCTCACTACGAATCATTAGTTGGGTAACCTAAACCACTTTCTTTATTTCTACTTTTTTATCTAAACAAATCACTGTTTGGGCCACTAAACATATGGATTATTCTGATTCAGCTTCATTATTATTATGAATATCTCAAAAAGTGTCAGTATAGAATTTATAGCAATAGAATGCAAGTATAATTGTAGAAGTAAAGTTGTGAAATAATAAAAAGTCAAAAATTCATTAAGCTATTTGACTCGGGTGTGTTACATTTGCAAAAATTTTAATTGAATGCGAACGGTAGCAAAAATTGAACATCCTAAAATGGACATAAGTATTTATTTACGCGAAAATAAATATATTGTTAAAATCGTTATGGACCAGTATGAACAAGTTTATAGAATTAATGGAACTGACGTAACTGGAATGGATGATATGAAAGCTATGGTGAGTGGAGAATTCTTAAGTGCTGTCTATATGCGTTTTGTAGAAATGAGCAAGGACTTGAAGAGTGCATTTTTAAACATTAATAAAGTATCATGAATAACAAAGGGTCATTAATAATAAATGGAGTATTAGGTGTAGCAATAATTGTTTTATTTGTGTTGCAATTTTCTGGTGCTACTAAGTCTAATGTTAAGGATGTTTTAGTAGTAGAAGAAAAAGAAGAACCTGCATCTGTGGTTAAGAAACATCTGACAGATACAAATAGGGTTGGATTAACAATCGGCTACGTAAATAGTGATACTGTTACCGCAAATTACCTGTTTAGTAAGCAATTAAATGCCGATTTGATGGCAAAACAATCTTCAGCTGAAAATAAGCTGAGAAAGGAAGCTGAGAAACTTCAGGCGGATGCTGAGAAGTTTCAGCAAGGTGCACCAATTATGGGCAGAGAAGAGTTGGAGAGAACCCAGGCAGAACTGATGCAAAGACAGGAAGAGTTGCAGATGATGGAGTATGAGTTAAGTCAAAAATTACAAGACAAAGGTTACAAAGCCAATTACGATTATATTATGGCTACCGATAAGTACCTCCAGAAAATAGGAAAAGCGTTGGGATACGATTATATTTTCGGATACAGAACAGGTGATTTAGTAATGTATGCGAATCCTGATTTTGATATTACAAAGCAAGTTATTGAATTATTAAATAACGAATACCGTGCCGATAAAATGGCAGATTAGATGTTAATAGCTCAACAAAAATTAAAAGAAAACATAGCAGAATATATCCTGTATATGTGGCAAGTCGAAGATATGATTCGTGCTTGTAACTTGGATATAGATGTAATTCAAGAAAGAATTGTTAATTCAATGGTGGATGACGAAGCTATTCGAAAAGAAATAAGAGTGTGGTATGCAGACTTAATTTCTAAAATGAAATTGGAAGGCAAAGAAAAAAACGGTCATTTAAGGGATTTAGATGATCTTTTTATTGAGATAAACTATTTACATGGTACGTTGATTGGTCTTTTAGGTGATGAAAAATATAAAGGTATTTTCCAAGCTGCAATGCCTCTCATAGAGGATTTTAAAAAAAGAGCAAATACCGATAACATTACTGAGATAGAGGTCTGTTTTAATGGTCTTTATGCGAAGCTCATGTTGCGCTTGCAAAATAAGCCAATAACACCCGAGACGGAAGAAGCTTTTAACGCATTTGCTCAGGTTCTGGGTTATCTTTCCATAAAATATAAGTTAATGAAAGAAGGGAAATTAGTTTAAAACTCTTCCTTTTTATTTCCATTTTGTGTTCTTTATATTTTCTCTAGTATCTTTGTGTTAGATGCAAGAAGCTGACGATATATATTATCCCCCGAAACCTGAAATAGAACAACAATCCAAAACGAATATAAATAAGTCCTTAATGAGTTTAGGGTTGTTTATTTTGCTTTTTTATTTTCTGATAGATGATGTTCAGGTTTTGTTTCTCGTTGTACTTATTTTGTTCATTCATGAGATGGGCCACTTTATTGCTATGAAAGTTTTTGGTTACAATGGTGTAAACATGTTTTTTATACCCTTAATTGGAGCAATGGTAACCGGAGAAAAAGAGAGGGTGTCTCAATCACAAAGAGCTATAATTGTGCTTGCTGGGCCTATACCGGGGGTGTTGATTGGTTGTGGAATAATTGCATACGCTCAAACCATTGGTCATACTGGAGCAGCTATTGCTGGGTTTATGTTTTTGTTAATTAATATTCTTAACCTCCTTCCACTGGATCCTCTTGATGGAGGAAAGCTGATTGAAACACTTTTCTTTTCGTCAAATGAAAAAATTAAGCAAGTATTTTTAATTGCCTCAGTTGTAATTATGGTTGTAGCCGGAGTGTTTTTTCAAATGTATCTATTAGTGTTTTTAGGTTTATATATGTCGTTGAGAATTAAAATGATAAAGAGCCTTTCTGAACTAAGGAAGAAAATAAGTATATACAAAATCCCGTTGATTAGAACATATGATGAATTGACAGATAAGGAATATTGGACAATTAGAAAAGAATATATATTGAGTTCTAAGCTAAACAAAATGATAGATCCAAATGAATATGTTGAATCTCAATTTGAGGATAGGATAGCTATTTCAGTTAGAAATGTCTTAATTACACCCATTGAGAAAGATATATCGGCCACAGGAAAATTATTCTTATTGTTGCTATGGGCGGCCAGTCTTATTTTGCCAGTTTTATATGCATTGCCTTATTTAGCAGAAATAATACTAAAATTTAGTTAGGCTTGAATGTAATAGACTTCATAGAGAGAAATAAATTTGGGATATTGGGAACGATTACGTTGCATGTAGTTGTATTTATTTGGCTAAATATTCAAATTGTTGAGTATGGTGTTTATGAGCCGAAAAACAAAATTGTAGCCGTATTAGATTATACGAATGAGGTTGAAGAGTCTCAAGATGAACCAGCGGAAGTTTTAGATGAAAATGGAAATCCAATTGAGAGTAACTTGCTAAATGTTACTGCTAATGCGAATCAAGAAAAGACTACTTACACTGATGAGAATTTTAGTAAAAATCAAGCAGATAAAGACGTTTGGGAGGAGTTAAAGCGCATGGAAGCGGAGGAATATAATCGCATTAACGAAAATAAAGATACTCCAGCAGATAATCCCGAAGATAATAAAGATAAAACGATTGATGAGAATTTAGTGAATGCTGACGCAGAGACAAACGATGCTGCTTCATATGGTGCAGATGTGAAAGCTATCGCCTCTTATTTTTTAGAAGGGAGATCAACCAGGAGTGAAAGTGTTCCTTCCTATAAATGTCGGGTAGAAGGAGTCGTTGTAATTGATATTAAGGTCAATCAAAAGGGAGATGTGATTGCAAGAAGCATTAATGAAGGAAAAACTAATACCCAAAATGATTGTCTTCGTACGGAAGCTTTAAATTATTCCAAAAAGTGGCGTTTCACACAAGATTTTGATGATTCTATGCGCAAAAATGGCTGGATTAAATTTACATATGTAGCACAATAAATTATTATCCCATCTTTATTAAATTTATACTAGTGATATGTTTCGTTATGCTTTATGTTATAATCAGTCTAGTAACTTTGTAATTAATTGATTGTACCAAAGAGCGATATATAGCGTTATATGTACAAACTCAAAACAATGAAAATAAAAATAATATTAGTATTAGCCTTTTGTTTCTTTCTGTTTTTAAGTTCTTGTTCTACAACAAAAAAGTGCGATGGCAGCAAGGGTATAAAAACAAATATGGGAACAATGTGATAAACATATACCCGTTTAAAACTACTTGATAATCAACCGCTAATTGCATGGTACTTCCGTAATTTGGTGGTTGTTATGAAAAGATGGGTTTTCTTACTACTTCCGCTAGTAATATGTATTCTTCCTTCCTGCTCTGAGGAAGAAAAGAAGGAAGTTATTTTAGAAATTCCTCCAGAACCTGTTACTAAAATAAATCTGCATTCTCCTTGGGTTGATTCGGTTTATAAGACCCTTTCTATTGAAGAACAAATTGGTCAATTAATCTGGATTGAGGTGGCTGATTTGAATGATTCAATCACAAATATTCAAAAAGAATTCCCTGTAGGAGCTATTATCTCCAACTCCAAAAAACACAATTACTTTCAATTCTTTAACCAGTTAGATTCTATCAGAACTCCGGTGTTGTTGGGTACAAACCAATGGCAGTTGCCTTATACATTTGAAAACAATGCATGGGATCAAAATGCGTTTCTATCTACACAGAATACTCCACTTATCTCTTCCATTTACGATTCTACGGTTCACTATTTTCAGGACTTAAATGTGCACTTAGTCATGAATACAGGAGATAGTGTTTTTTATTCTAACCTGAATTTGGTAGATGGTTTTCAAAGTAGAATGGACAGTATAATTAAGCATATGTCCGACAGTAATATTTTATCAGTGCTGTGCAATTCGGATAATTGTAAAGATGCCAATATTGAATTGAAGGAATTGATTTATACATCTAAAATTATTGTTGATATTAATAATGAAATTCAAAAAGTTGATTACAATAAAGACCAACTTATTATTCACTGTCAAAAATTTAATGAACCAGAAAACAAATACGATTCTATTATTAATGTATTAAAAGGAGGAGAGGAACTTGTTTTACTAAAAAACATTAATGGTGCTAATTTCAAACAAATTCAAGAAACAATTAAACAGGCCATTTCGAATAATGTTTTTCATACAGAAGTTATAGAAGTAAATGTTAGAAAAGCACTAGCACTTAAAGAATGGCTGGGTTTAACGGAAGTGTTCAAGATGAACGAAGATAGCTTTGATAAAAAGCATATTATCTCTTTGCGCTCACAGCAATACCAATTGAAGCATAGTAGTCAAATTTTATTGAAGAATGATAAGAAGCTAATTCCACTAAAAGACTGGAGTAATACAGATTTTACATCGGTGAAAATTGGGAAAAAGAAGTTAAATCACTTTACAAAAGCTATCAGAAACTATGCTGATATTACTGCTTCTACAACAACTGTGAACGGACTCTTTGTAGATAGTAGTAGTTCTCCAGTGATAATTGTTTTAAATGAGCAGCTTGATTCTGTTTCGGGAGAATTGTTCGCGGATAAAGTAAACTTATATGTTGGAAAGCAACAACTTGTAGTTATGAACTTCCAATTCATAGAGAATCTAAAATATTTTAACAAAATCCCCTGTCTTATTCATGTTTGGAATACGGATCAACAAAGTCAAGAGTTAGCGGCACAAGCTATTTTTGGAGGAAACGCAATAAATGGAAAATTGGCATTTGATGTTGGTGATTTTAGAACTAAATATGGGTTGACAAGTCCTAAAACAAGATTGGCCTATGCTATTCCGGAAGCTGCGGGGTTCAATCGAGACTCACTAAAGGAAGTCGGTCGAATCGCTAGGGAAGCTGTTTACAATCAAGTTACTCCGGGTTGTCAAGTTTTTGCAGCACGTAATGGAAAAGTCATTTATCATCAGGCGTTTGGTTATCATACATACGAAAGAGATAAATTAGTTAGTAAACAAGATGTGTATGATATTGCATCTGTTACAAAAATCGCCGCAACTACTATTTGTGGAATGAAGATGTATGATGAAGGACTCTATGAAATTTCTGATTCATTAAAAGATCATTTACCCGATAGCCTTACCGAAACATTAGGGTACAAAAGTCGATTGTCGAATACAACCTTTAAGGAGCTCTTTACGCACACAAGTGGCTTGCCTTCGGGCTTGCCAATATATAAGTTCATAGCATATATAGATAGTGTTATCGGGAAATTCGATCGGTATTATTGCGATGAATCAGATGGTTATTATTGTGTTGAGGTTGCTAAAGATTTTTACTTAGATTCTACCTATTTAGATAGTATGTGGATTTCGATGAATAGGATCAGGCCCGGCGAAAAAAAATATAAGTACAGTGATGCTAATATGAATATGCTGTATCAAATATTTCGATCAAAATTAAAACAAGTTCGATTCGATAGGTACATGGCAAATCAGTTTTATTATCCATTAAAACTGAGAACAACAGGATATTTACCCTTACAATATTTAGATACGTTAATTCATCCAATAACGCCAACAGAGTTTGATACGTATTGGCGTTATCAATTGCTGAAAGGACATGTTCATGATCCAAATGCGGCTCTTTATGGAGGAGTTGCAGGTAATGCAGGGATATTTTCAAATGCCAATGATTTGGGTGTTTTGTTTCAAATGGTAATGAACAAAGGGACTTATGGAGGGAAACAATATTTAACTCCGAAAACAATAAATAAATTCACAAGCCATCAAGTTCACAGTCATAGGGGATTAGGGTTTAATAAGCCAACTTATGAAAGTGTCAGCACGGTAGCTCCAGACTGCCCAACAACGGCATTTGGTCATACAGGTTTTACAGGTATTTGTGTTTGGGCAGATCCCGAAAACGACTTACTATTTGTATTTTTAAGTAATAGAGTTCACCCAGACCCATCAAATAATAAAATAAGTACCTATAAAATTCGTAAAAGACTG
>JAQWQH010000092.1 GCA_029244805.1 Flavobacteriales bacterium | reverse complement strand
TTTCTACAGAAACAGTGATTCAGATGAAATGCTATTTATCCACGTAGGATCAGGTAAACTGCGCACAATGTATGGTAGCATTGATTTTAAGTACGGAGACTATTTGATTATTCCAAAAGGAACTACTTATCAAATTGATTTTGATTCGGAAGATAACAGAATCCTCTTTATCGAATCAGCAAGCGCAATTACAACCCCGAAAAGGTACAGAAATAATTATGGTCAATTATTAGAACATTCTCCGTTTTGTGAAAGAGATATTAGATTGCCGAAAGACTTGAAAACACATGACGAAAAAGGACGGTTTAAAGTACTGTCTAAAAAACAAGATATTCTTTGGGAATATACGCATGAAAACCACCCTTTTGATGTCGTTGGTTGGGACGGATTTAATTATCCTTATGCATTTTCGATACATGATTTTGAGCCAATTACAGGTCGAATTCATATGCCGCCACCAATTCACCAGACGTGGGAAGCCGCTGGTTTTGTTGTCTGTTCTTTTGTGCCGAGAATGTACGATTATCACCCCAAATCGATACCATCTCCTTATCATCATAGTAATATTGATTCGGAAGAGTTGCTTTATTATGTGGATGGGGATTTTATGAGTCGAAATAATATTGAAAAAGGACAATTGACATTGCACCCTGGTGGTATACCGCATGGTCCACACCCTGGAGCAATTGAAAGGAGTGTAGGAAAAAAAGAAACAGGAGAACTAGCTGTAATGATAGATCCGTTTTCTCCATTAAAGATTACTAAAGAAGCAATGAATTTGCAAGCTGATGATTATTATAAGTCATGGATGATTGATTAAAAAAAACAAATTATGTCAGATATAAAGAATGTAAATTACGGATTAGAAAAAATATTTAAGGGAGCAAAGGATTTTCTTCCTTTGTTAGGAACAGATTATATTGAGTTCTATGTAGGAAACGCTAAACAAGCTGCACATTTTTATAAAACAACTTTTGGATTTCAGTCTGCCGCCTACAAAGGTTTAGAAACGGGATGTAAAGAATATGCTTCGTATGTACTAAAACAAGACAAGATTAGGCTTGTGTTGACTACTCCATTAAATTCGAGTTCACCGATTAATCAGCACCTTGTAAAACATGGAGATGGAGTAAAAATTGTGGCATTATGGGTAGATGACGCAAAGAAATCCTGGGAAGAAACAACCAAACGTGGGGCAAAATCTTTTATGGAACCAACCGTTGAAAAAGATGAGCATGGCGAAGTTGTCAGAGCGGGAATATATACATATGGTGAAACAGTTCACATGTTTGTGGAGCGAAAAAACTACAATGGTGTATTTTTACCCGGTTATGAAAAATGGGAATCGGACTATAATCCCAGCTCAGTAGGTTTAAAATATGTTGATCATATGGTCGGAAATGTTGGTTGGAATGAGATGAATATCTGGGTGAAATGGTATGAAGATGTTATGGGGTTTGTAAATTTCTTATCCTTTGATGACAAGCAAATTCATACTGAGTATTCTTCTCTAATGAGTAAGGTTTTGAGTAATGGTAATGGTCGAATTAAATTCCCTATAAACGAACCTGCGGAGGGTAAAAAACGCTCACAAATAGAAGAATATTTAGATTATTACGAGGGTCCTGGAGTGCAGCATATCGCCGTGGCTACAGATGACATAATTAAAACAGTTGCTCAGTTGAGGGAAAGGGGAATTGAATTTCTATCTACTCCACCTGAAGAATATTACAATGCTGCTCCTGGAAGATTGGAAGAGCACAATCACGAGCTCAAAGAGGATCTAAAAGTTTTAATGAGTTTAGGAATTATGATAGATGCTGATGAAGAAGGGTATTTACTGCAGATATTTACTAAGCCAGTGGAGGATAGACCGACTTTATTTTTTGAAATAATTCAAAGAATGGGAGCTAAAGGTTTTGGTGCAGGAAATTTCAAAGCACTTTTTGAATCAATTGAGAGAGAGCAAGCAAAAAGAGGAACTCTTTAAATTCAAGTTGCATGGAAAGGGAAGAGATACTGGAAAAAATAGAGTCAAAATATCAGGAATTGGGAATTCCGGTAGATACAATGCTGGAAGGTCTTTTGTATAGTAAGCCTATGGTTTATTGGGATTATATTCAGACAGATGCCTTGTTGGGTTTGCAAACACAAAGAACAACTCTTCCAGATGAAATGATCTTTATTATGTACCACCAGGTAAATGAATTATTATTTAAAATGATTCTTCTGGAAATTGAGCAAATAGCGAATTATGAATCGCTAAATGCAGAGTTATTTACGAAACACCTAAGGCGAATTAGTAGATATTTTGATATGCTATCCTCATCATTTGATATTATGGGAGATGGAATGGATAAGGATCAATACATGAAGTTTCGAAATACACTTGCTCCAGCTAGTGGTTTTCAGAGTGCACAATATAGGATGATTGAATTTTCATCCACAGAGCTTATCAATTTAATTGACATAAGGTTTAGGGCTACGATTGATAGAAACACACCTTTTGAGCATGCATACGAACATTTATACTGGCAGGCTGCTGGAAAAAATTACAATACAGGGCAGAAGTCAATATTACTCGATAAATTTGAGAAAAAGTATATGGGAGATTTCATAGATTTTATGAAAGATTACAATACAACAAACATCTCGATGAAGTTCAAGTCGCTGCCAGATTCTGTAAGAAAAAACGTAGACTTAGTCAATGCAATGAGACATTACGATCATACTGTAAATGTTAAGTGGGTTATGTCTCATTATAAAGCGGCTGCCAAGTATATTGGGTCTGGTGCAGCAACAGGAGGAAGTGATTGGACAAAGTATATGCTGCCAAAGTATCAAAAAAGAATTTTTTATCCCGAACTTTGGAGCAAAGAAGAAATAGAGAATTGGGGAATTACAAACCTCGAAACCTATAAAGTATTAACTGAAGTATAAACACAACTGATATGGAAAATGCTAAAAATCTGGAAGAATTTCAAGCCAAAATTGATGCTGAAATTAAAATTGAACCAAAAGATTGGATGCCGGAGGAATACCGTCAGCACCTAATCCGACAAATGTCTCAACATGCACATTCGGAGGTTATCGGAATGCAACCGGAAGGAAATTGGATAACTCGTTCTCCTAGTTTGAGAGCAAGAAAAATCCTTATGGCAAAGGTTCAAGACGAAGGTGGTCATGGACTATATTTATATTGTGCAACAGAAACTTTAGGAGTAAGTAGAGAGCAGTTAATCAAGTGGCTGCATGAAGGCAAAGCAAAATATGCTAGTGTATTTAACTACCCTTCTCCGACATGGGCAGATATGGGTGCAATTGGTTGGCTTGTTGATGGTGCTGCAATAGTTAATCAGGTTTCGCTTCAAAGGACATCTTATGGACCATATTCTAGAGCAATGGTAAGAATATGCAAAGAAGAGAGTTTTCATCAAAGGCAAGGTTATGAGGTTATGGCCTCCTTAATGGAAGGTACATCAGAACAGAAAAAAATGGCACAAGAAGCTTTTGAAAGATGGTGGTGGCCTTCGTTAATGATGTTTGGGCCCCATGATGGTGATTCTCCGAGAAGTTCTAATGCCATGAAATGGAAGATTAAAAGGGAAACTAACGATGATTTGCGTCAGCAGTTTATTGACAAAACAATCCCTCAAGCTGAATTAATTGGGTTAAAAATTCCGGATGCTAATTATAAATTACTAGAAAATGGTTCGTATGAAACCTCTGATATTGATTGGGAGGAATTTTGGAATGTAATAAAAGGAAATGGACCTTGTAATACACAAAGAATAAAACATCATGCTGCCGCTCACGATAATGGTCAGTGGGTAAGAGAGGCGGCAATCGCCTACAATGAGAAGAAGGAACAGAAGTTAAAATCAGCTTAATAATATAATTACAATGAGTACAGATAATCAAGGCCCTATTTGGGAAGTATTTGTTCAAACAAAACCCGGTAAGCCATACAAGCACGTGGGTAGCTTGCATGCTTATGATAAGGAAATGGCGATCGAGAATGCAAGAGATCTATACACAAGAAGAAATGAAGGCACTGGACTTTGGCTTGTTAAAGCGGAAGAAATTGTTTCTGTTAAGTCAGGAGATGAGGAGTCGTATTTTGAGCCAGCAGATGATAAAATATACCGTCATCCTACTTTTTACAACATGCCAGATGGATCTAAGCACATTTAATTATGGAGAGTAATTTGTATAAATTCTGCTTAAGGCTAGCGGACACGAGTTTCATATTAAGTTATCGTTTAGGTGAGTATGTTAGTCATGCACCTTTTTTAGAAGAAGATCTGTCTATAACGAATGTAGGATTAGATTTAATAGGTCAAGCAGAAAGTCTCTTTAAGTATGCAGCTGAAATCAAAGGAGGAGGTATCACCGATGATGATATTGCTTATAAACGCGAGGAAAGTGAGTATCTAAATTTTCATTTGGTGGAGTACCCTAATGAGGACTTTGCTTTTATAACGGTTCGCCAATTTTTTATGGATGTATATAATTATTATTTATTTACCGCTTTAAAAAATAGTTCGGACCCGACAATTGCAGCGGTTGCAGCTAAATCCATCAAAGAAGTCACCTACCACCTGAAAAGAAGTAGAAAGTGGATGTTACGCCTTGGTGATGGAACGGAAGTAAGCCACAATAAAACACAGTATGCCGTAAATGAATTATGGAAGTATACAGACGAACTTTTTGACATGGATGATGTTCATCAAAGCTTGGTCGAAGAAGGTGTTGCAATTGACTTAAAGGAAGTTCAAGAAAAATGGATAAAATATGTTGACGACACGTTAACCGAGGCCACCGTTACAAAGCCAGAGCACGTTAAACACTCATTAGTTTATGGAAAAAATGGTGGGCACACAGATTTTATGGGGTATGTCTTAACGGATTTGCAATATTTAACGAATCGCTATCCAGACGCTACCTGGTAAATGGCACTAAATTTCAGGATCATTAAGCAGCTTTTCAGGCTGCTTTTTTTTTGATAAAAGTCAGTGTTGAACATGACTTTAGTCATACTTAAACAGTTTTTATGGCAGTAGATTAGCACTGTATTAATAACTATAATTATGACCATTGTAAAAGAAGAACCAAAAACAGGGATTAGGTTTATTGATAAAATATTTTTTGATGCTGAAACAAATCGATTTGGAATTATAGGTATGCTGCTTATTGCCGTTGGTTGTCTGGGGGGTGTTGGTGTGCTAACAGGAGGTTTAGAGTATACTTTGGAATTAATAATATTGGTAGCATCTACCATGTTTGCATTAGCAATGATATTAGCAGTTGCTCCAATGAAATGGATACTTTATTCGAGTTTTATTTCAATCCTAATTAGTATAGCTTGTATTGTAATTAACTTGTTTTTTTTAGTATGACTTCATAAAGTTCTAAGTATTGTTCAGCGGCTTTTTGCCAACTGAAAAAAGATGACCTTTCCTTCAACAATTCTTGATGTTCAGGTGTATTATTCTTTATTGCAAGTCCGATTTTAGTTGCTATTTCTTCGGGTAAAAAACTATCTAGGTAGACAGCTTCATCTCCTCCAATTTCTGGCAGAGAAGTTAGTTTGGAAAGAACAATAGGTTTTCCAAAATGCATGGCCTCAACAACGGGTAGTCCGAAACCCTCATTCAATGATGGGAAAACAAAAGCTTCACAGTTTTTATACATCCAACTTTTCTCAACCTCAGAAATTTCTCCAGGAAGAAAAACGCTTTTTTCTAGATTATGTTTAGCAATTAAAGTTCTTATTTTATCTGCATACTTTGAGCTGGCGTTTCCGCACAAATAAAGGTTTAAATCAGGAATGTTTTTCATCGCCTCAATGAGCACATGAAAATTTTTCTTTTCTCCAATAATTCCGATTGAAAAAATAAATTTTTTACTGTCGTCAACAAATTCAGGTTTTATTGGATTTGCATCTAAAACAGAAACACCGTTGTAAATAACTTTTTGCACGACATCTGGCAGCTCCAAGTGTTGTTCAGCAATCTTTTTGGTAAACTCTGAAATGTATGCAATACCACTAGCTTTATTTACTAGCTTTTGAAGATTCTTTAACTTTCTTTCTTTTTTAGCTCCTGTATATTTATCCAAAAAATTCAAATCATGAATTGTTAGTAGAATTTTTATTGTTTTATCTTTTGGTAAATATTTTGCTTCCTGATGCATGCAGTGCCATAAAACTGCCTTAACTGATACACCAAGGTATTGATGGCTTCTTTTCCAAAGAATAGTATTTTTAGTTTCAAAAAAAGTGAGATGTTCTTCATCAACATAGACTCCAATTTCTTCTTCCGAAGTTGCTTCAATTGCTTTGCCAATATGAGCACAGAATTGACCTAATCCACTATTAGGAGTCTTCAGTTTTTC
>JAQWQH010000234.1 GCA_029244805.1 Flavobacteriales bacterium | reverse complement strand
AAGAAAGATAAATTGGGTCCAAATTTATTAATGTCCATCCCCCTACTTAAGTAGTATTCTACATAAGTAAACCCATTACTTAGTGTTAATGCTAGCTGGGTAATTGGATTAGCACCCGCTTCCGCTATGTGGTAACCTGAGATAGATACTGAATAAAAATTACGCACTCCTTTCTCGATAAAATATTCCTGAACATAACCCATTAAGCGTAAAGCAAACTCAGTAGAAAATATGCATGTATTTTGCGCTTGATCTTCTTTTAATATATCAGCTTGTACAGTTCCTCTAACCTTGGTTAAAGTTTCTGCCTTAATAGCAGCATAAACATCAGCTGAAAGCACCTCGTCTCCGGTTACACCAAGTAAATATAATCCTAAACCGTCATTTCCATCAGGGATACCCCCCTGGTATGAAGGCCGAATAACACCTTTGTCTTTGTAAATCTCTGCAATTTTTGCATCAACATCTTTTTCTAATCCATGCTCTTTGATATACTTTTCACAATTTTGATCAATTGCAGCATTCATAAAGAACCCTAGCAGCATTGGTGCAGGACCATTAATCGTCATACTTACAGACGTCATTGGGTGTGATAAATCAAAACCTGAATATAGTTTCTTCGCATCGTCTAAACAAGCAATAGAAACACCAGCATTGCCAATTTTTCCGTAAATATCTGGTCTTAAATCCGGGTCGTTTCCGTAGAGTGTTACCGAATCGAATGCCGTTGACAAACGCTTTGCAGGCATTCCTTTAGAGACGTAGTGGAACCTTCTGTTGGTTCTTTCTGGACCACCCTCACCAGCAAACATTCTTGTTGGATCCTCACCTTCTCTTTTAAAAGGAAACAGACCTGATGTATATGGAAATTCTCCTGGAACATTTTCTTGTAAGCTCCACCTTAGGACATCTCCCCAACCGGAGTATTTAGGCAAAGATACTTTAGGTATTTGTAAATGTGATAAACTTTCGGAATGTGTTTCTATCGATAGCTCTTTGTCCCTTACTTTAAATTTGTAAACAGGTTCTTTGTATTTTTGAACCTTATCTTTCCATCCTTCGATGATAAGCATGTTTTTTGGATCGAAATCCAATTTTAATTTATCGAATTGTGCTTGCAATACTTTAACGGTATCTGCCTCGTCCTCAAACGTTTTTATTGTTCTGTCAATAGCACATAAGTTATCTGCTAATGCTACTTGAGCATCTACCCATTCGTCATATGCTCTATTGCTTTCAGAAATCTCGGATAAATATCGATTACGCTTTGGTGGAATTACAAATATCTTTTCAGACATTTCTTCAGTAATCTCAAAAGTAGAAGGTAAATCTGCTCCTGCTTTTTCAACCAACTTATCCATTATCACTTTGTAAAGTGAGTTCATCCCTGGATCATTAAACTGAGAAGCAATAGTGCCGTATACCGGCATCTGATCCATAGGTGTTTCCCATAAATCGTTGTTCCGCATGTATTGTTTCTTTACATCTCTTATGGCATCCAAAGCACCCCTTTTGTCAAATTTGTTTAATGCTATAACATCTGCAAAATCTAACATATCTATTTTCTCCAATTGCGTTGCTGCGCCAAACTCCGGTGTCATTACATACAAGGAAACATCAGAATGATCCATGATTTCCGTGTCAGATTGTCCGATACCCGAAGTTTCTAAGATGATTAAATCATAATTGGAGGCTTTTAATATTTGCAGTGCTTCATCAACGTGCCTGCTTAAAGCCAAATTACTTTGACGGGTAGCTAATGAACGCATATAAACTCTTTCATTTCTGATAGAGTTCATTCTAATCCTATCTCCCAATAATGCTCCGCCCGTTTTTCTTTTAGAAGGATCCACAGAAACAATTGCAATTTCTTTTTCCGGAAAATCAATTAGAAATCTACGTACTAATTCATCCACCAATGAAGACTTACCAGCACCTCCTGTTCCTGTAATTCCTAACACAGGAGTATCAGCTGCTGAAGCCATTGCATGTACTTTATCCATAACTGCTTTACTTTCTTCAGGAAAGTTTTCTGCTGCAGATATCAGTCTAGCAATTGATTTAACGTCTTTATTTATAATTTGATCAACTTCTCCATCGAGATTGGCCCCGGTAGCATAATCGGCCTGAGAAACCATGTCATTAATCATTCCTTGTAAACCCATTGAACGACCATCGTCAGGATGGTAAAGCCTTGTTATACCATATGCTTGTAACTCCTCTATTTCAGAAGGGAGTATTGTTCCTCCACCTCCACCAAATATTTTGATGTGTTCAGATCCTTTTTCTTTCAATAAATCGAACATGTACTTAAAATACTCTACATGTCCTCCCTGATAAGATGTCATTGCAATTGCATTTGCATCTTCTTCAATCGCGCAATTCACAACTTCCTCTACACTTCTGTCATGACCCAAATGAATCACTTCACAACCAGTTGACTGTATGATACGTCTCATTATATTGATAGCAGCATCATGGCCATCAAACAATGACGCAGCTGTTACAATTCTAACTTTATTTTTAGGCTTGTATGCTTCAATTTTCTCCATCTCCTGTTCAAATTTTAAAGTACGCGAATATAGGAATTACAAGTGTTTTTTCCAATATCTCTCATAGTAAAGGTAATAAGTAATGGTTTACAGTTTATAGCTTTAAAATAATTTCACTGAAAACACAATTGAATCAAAATATTTATGGTGAGTAACTAAAGACCCAACCTCAACAACCAACATGAGAAATTTAATCATAAATTTATAAACACATCTATTTTTCACGATCCTTTACCTACCTAAAGCTTCGTCCATATCTGTTTAAAACTTATTCCTTCAATTCATTTTACCATATTACTACGTTTCGGTACCTTCGCAAGGTGCTTAAACAAGCTAGAGAAATATTAAAAAATTCTTTTGGTTACGATAATTTTAGAAACCAACAAGAAGAAATAATTCAGACTGTATTGTCGAGTCAAGACACTTTGGTTTTAATGCCTACAGGGGGTGGAAAATCCATTTGTTTTCAAATCCCGGCTTTATTAAGTAATGGCTTGACTGTTGTTATTTCTCCATTAATCTCATTGATGAAGGATCAAGTTGAAGCGCTTAAGGCTAATGGAATAAATGCAGCTTTTTACAATAGCTCATTGTCTGATATAGAGGAAAGAGAAATTGAATCTGATGTATTGTCTGGAGGGATCAAGCTTCTGTATTTATCTCCTGAAAAATTAATTAGCTCTACAAACAGTTGGTTATCTAATGCCAAAATATCTCTTGTAGCTATCGATGAAGCGCATTGTGTATCTATGTGGGGTCACGATTTCAGACCTGAATATGCCCAATTGAAGGAATTTAGAAAAGGTCTTTCCGACATTCCTTTTATTGCTTTAACAGCTACTGCAGACAAAACCACTCGAAAAGATATCATCAAACAAATTGGCTTAAAGCAACCAAAGGTTTTTATCTCCTCTTTTAACAGAGAAAACCTAAGCTTAGAAGTAAAAGCCAATATCCCAAAAAAAGAAAAATTGAAAGAGATTCGTCAATTTATTGGCGACCGAATTAATGAATCAGGAATCATCTATTGCTTAAGTAGAAAGGGAGCGGATGAAATGGCTAAAGAGTTAAAAGGCTATGGTTATGATGCTGCGGCTTACCATGCTGGCTTAGCCGCAAGCAAAAGAGCTAAAGTTCAAGAAGATTTCATTAACGATAAAACCAATATCATTTGCGCAACCATTGCATTTGGAATGGGTATTGACAAGTCGAATGTAAGGTGGGTAATACACAACAACCTTCCCAAAAACATCGAAGGCTACTATCAAGAAATAGGTAGAGCTGGTCGGGATGGCGTTCTCAGCACAACGATTCTATATTACAACCTCAGAGACTTAATGGTGCTAAAAAGATTTGCAGAGGGTGGCGCAAAATCTGAGGTATATATTGATAAATTGTATAGAATGCTCAATTATGCAGAAGCAACATCGTGCAGAAGAAAAATATTGCTCTCCTACTTTAGCGAGCATTTACCTGAAAATTGCGGTAATTGCGATGTTTGCAAAAATCCGCCTACCTTTTTTGATGGGAAAATTATAGCCCAAAAAGCGCTTTCTGCGTGCCACCGTACCAAACAAAAAATAGGAACAAACATGATGATCAATATTTTGCGTGGCTCAGCTAACCAAGATATTTACCAAAGAGGTTTTCAAAACATTAAAACCTATGGTGTTGGAAAGGATGTCAGTTTTAAAGATTGGCAGCACTACTCCACTCAATTATTGAATCAAGGGGTTTTTGAGATAGCATACGATGAATCTTTTACGTTAAAAATTACAGAATACGGAAGAAGTGTCTTATTTGAAGATGGCGCAATTCAACTGACCCGACCCATTGATAAGCCCGTTAAAGGAAAAGCTGTAAAAAAAGCATCCAAGAAAAAACTTTCTCCAGACGAAGAACTCTTCGAAGCACTAAGAGAAGTGAGAAGAGAAATTGCCGTAAAAGAAAAAGTTCCAGCCTATATTATTTTTCACGATGCATCCTTAAAAGAGATGGCTTCTGAAAAACCAACAAATCAACTTGACATGCTAGCCGTTCAAGGTATTAGCGTTATAAAGTATGACAAGTATGGTAAGACTTTTATTAATGCGATTCAAGAATTTAACCAGAGCAAATTAAATACAGTTGAAGCTACGCATGAACTCTATAAAAAAGGGTTAACTGTGGATGAAATATGTTTTACTAGGGAACTGAAACAAGAGACTATTTTCTCGCATCTATGCAAATTGTATTTCGATGGAGAAAAAGTCGATATCCAACAATTTATCTCACAAGCTGAGGAAGCCGCTGTTATTAAAGCGCATAACAAAATTCAAGATTTCAAATCGTTAAAACCTTATTTCGATTTTTTAGATAGTAAATTACCCTATTACAAAATTAGAATTGGCTTGACATTATTAGCCAAAAAATCTAAAATAGGATCCTAGCAGACTTCTTCAACAACAAAACTTCTTCCATTAAAAATTGCTGTGTCACCCGTTTTTAAACCTTTAAACGCAACAGCAATTGGAGAGGTTGGAGATACAATAAAATAATTAATGTAATTCAGCTTAATAGCTCCCATGCTTAAAGCAATAAAATAAGTACCTTGATCTGTAACAACAAGACTTCCAAAATCAATCGAATTAGAAGATTTCGCTTTTAATAATTCCGAAAGTGCTCTTTTTAATTTAATAGCTTCATCTAGATACTTGGCACTTTTTTCTTGTTCTAAATGTGACATTGCTCGAGCCGTATCATGCTTATCCCCTGCGGTAGACCTCTCTTCACTGTTTGCAGATGCCTGTGCATTTTGCATAGCATTTTCCGCATTTTGAATTCTGTCTTGAACAAAGTTCTTACACAATTTCAATAACTCAATTTTCAACTCTAAGCTTTTCACAAGTGCAAATTTAACAGGATTATTGATTCATCTATTAATATTCCCACTCATAAAATTCTCTTCGAAAACTCATGATTTATTACTACATTCGTGCTCCAATTTTTTGAATCTAATTTATAAAACCAGATAGAATGAAAGAAGTATATATCATATCAGCTGTTAGAACACCTATGGGAAGTTTTGGCGGAGCCTTATCATCCGTGCCCGCAACTAAATTAGGGGCGACAGCAATTAAAGGTGCTTTAAATAAAGCAAGTGTTGCAGCAAGTGAAGTAGAAGAAGTTTTTATGGGTAATGTATTGCAAGCTGGATTAGGACAAGCTCCTGCTCGTCAAGCTGCCATGTTTGCTGGAATCACAGATGATGTTCCTTGCACCACTGTCAATAAAGTATGTGCGTCGGGAATGAAATCTTTGAGTCTTGCAGCTCAATCAATTATTTGTGGTGATAACGATGTTGTAATTGCCGGAGGAATGGAAAACATGAGTATGGTCCCTCATTACTACAATGCAAGAAATGCCACAAAACTAGGAGATGTCAAAATGAAAGATGGGATGGTGTTAGACGGATTAACTGACGTTTACAATTCTGTTCATATGGGTGTTTGCGCTGAAAAATGTGCTACAGAACATAACATTACAAGAGAAGACCAAGATAATTTTGCGATAGAGTCTTACAAGCGATCTGCTGCTGCATGGGATGCTGGAAAATTTGAAGATGAAATAGTACCGGTTGAAGTTCCGCAAAGAAGAGGTGACGCAATTATAGTTTCAAAAGATGAAGAGTATACTGCGGTTAAGATGGAAAAGATTCCACAATTAAGAGCTGTATTTCAAAAAGATGGAACAGTAACAGCTGCAAATGCTTCTACATTAAATGACGGTGCTTCGGCATTGGTGTTGATGAGTAAAGAAAAAGCGGAAGAATTAGGATTAGCTCCGATAGCTAAGTTGATTGGTTATGGCGATGCGGCTCATGAACCAGAATGGTTCACAACTGCTCCTTCTATTGCGGTTCCGGTAGCTCTAAAAAAAGCTGGATTGGAAGTTTCTGACATTGACTATTGGGAATTAAACCAAGCATTTTCCGTAGTTGGAATCTACAATACAAAAGCATTGGGATTAGACCCTACCAAAGTTGATGTTAACGGAGGAGCTGTAGCTTTAGGACATCCACTCGGAAACAGTGGTTCTAGAATTATTGTAACACTTATAAACGTTCTTAAACAAAACAGTGGTAAATATGGTGCTGCTGGTATTTGTAACGGTGGAGGTGGTGCTTCTGCTATGGTTATCGAGAACGTATAACCCCAAATTATAATTGATTAAAAAAGGAACCTGTGGGTTCCTTTTTTTTTATACTAAAACCGAATCAATCAGAGTCTCTAGCACTTCTTTTAAACCCTACATATTCAATCTTATAAGAGTAATCCGGGTTTTGCTTTGTCAAGTCAGGAGCAATTGGCTTTAAAACTCCAGATGAATTTGTACTAATTACGGCAGATGAAATAGCTGTTGTATCCGCAGCTCCATGTGTATTGTAGAATGAAATTCTATAGAAATGTTTTTTTGCCCAAGGATTGTACCTTCG
The DNA here is from genome assembly GCA_029244805.1 of Flavobacteriales bacterium. Taxonomy (GTDB): domain Bacteria; phylum Bacteroidota; class Bacteroidia; order Flavobacteriales_D; family Parvicellaceae; genus CALSMU01. The sequence continues at coordinate 5,042 of JAQWQH010000234.1, read as the reverse complement.
GTTAAAATTTCTTTTTAAACCTTTCACTTTAAAAACGGTACGATCAACGACTTCGTGAGCGCCAATATTGTCCGAATATGAATCAAGAAAATTGGGGTTATTGTAATTGTAATATTCATTTATTTTGGCTCCTAAATCGGGTGACTTATCTTCCATTTTACAAGGGTTACTTACTTTCCCTATACTCACCAATTCGCCAATACAAGTGGAAATTTTGAACATATTTCGCCAATAAAAAGTAGCATTATGAACCCAACCTAAAACGCGTAACTTGTCTTCAGATTTTAATGCAAAATTTTCAATTGTTGCCTTATTCATGGTAGATGAATTGTCGTTCTTCCATTTTTGTTGCGCATAACCCCTTTCTCTTACATTTTCATTTGCAAGAAAAGCAGCTACATGATTATAGGATTCATAATAATTATTATCATGAATTCCCCTGTCCCAATTCCAATGTAAAGCTGTTCCCATAGAGCCCGAAAAAATTGAACTCCACACATTATTGTGAAAATCTACTCCTGTACAGCAGTATATATCTGGCATTTGAATCCCAGTTTCTTCCAGAATAACTGGTTTATTATTATCCCATCCTTTCAACATTCCATTTACATAATTATACCTAGTTTTAAAATTTTGATTTTTTTCATTGTGATAAGCATGCAAGCAAATAACATCGGATTCTTCAATCATTCTCTTTGCTGGCGAAGATGATTTTTTCTTAATTTTAGATACGGGATAACCTGAGGTAAAAGGAAACACATACATATTGCTTAAAAAATGCAAATCGTTTTGTATGTATTTTTTTGTTTTACTAATCCAATCCGCTACAATAGTTAAAGATTCCTTTTCTTCTAAACCAATTTCCTCAGTCCAAATATCCATTTCTTGATAACTGTAGAAAGAAAAACTAGGACTATAACCCCATCTGGCGAATATATATCTCAAAGTATTTTTCTGGACTTTAAACACGTCCGCACTAGTGAAATATTTTTCCGAAGTTGTTAAGTTAAATGCTTTTTTATAAGGATTATTTGTCCAACTATCCCATGGAGCTCCCCAACTTGCATTTGGTCCAACTTCCACATGATGACGCATCATAATGAAATACATTTCCTTTAATTCTGCTAAAGCAATAACCTCATCAAATCCAAACATCTTATCTAATTTACTTGAGTAATCAAAGCAAGATTTATAACTAGTACTATCATATGGCCAAGTTGGCCAATCTGGTAAAGCACCTCCAGGAGGTAATTCCATTCTAAAAAAATTTCCACCGTTATCGCTTAGCTCATTTATCCATTTTTTATGCAACTCATTCTTAAATAATGACACATCTTTTCCCCTAGTTGTAATATTATGACCAATTGGGATAAAAGTTTTTCCTGACTCACTTTCATATAAATACCGATCAGCTAGAGTCCCAGTCTTACTTGTCTTCAACACTCCCTTGTGATCAGACTCAGTACAATAAAATTTAAACGATGATTTTGCAGGTGTAAAACCACTTGCACGAACATCAACCTCACCTTTCCATGCACCAATTTGATTAGGTGCAAAACGCACTCTCCATTTAAAAGAAGTAGTATCAGCAATCCACAAATCTTTAAAGGGATTCTTAAAATAGGGAAGATAATAAAACCCATGTGTAATTATTTCCTCTCCATTTGGAGCAATTAATTTAACTGAAATATCGACTTGTTCAGGATCAAATGGGTTAATTCCTTTCGCTCTTTTGGTAATAAATTTTTCAACTTCTCGCTCAATGTCTTTTTCCAATTTAAACCCTATTTCGAGTTTATGAAATTTTCCAACCGCACCAACCGTGCCCTCGGGTGTAAACCATACTTGACCAATTGAATTTTCTCCACTATTATCAATAAAACTAGACATTGAAGAAGGAGCAATATTCTGCGATATTCCACGATTTGTTATTGAGACTAAAACAAGAAACACTAAATATTTAAGCATACTACAAAATACATTAAAAATTTCTATTTAAAATAATGTAGATTCTAAATAATTATAAGAACACTATAAATAATACTTAACTTTATAATTATTGTTGAGTATCAAAAATGCTTTTAAAACCAACCGCCATATCGTTATTTGCAGTATTGCTAGCCATGTATTCTTGCCATGCTCAAGATTCTTTGATAAGCGAGAATGTTTTAATTCTGAGAAAACGAAAAAGTGCCAAACGGGTTTACTACATCAAAAAATCCCCAATTGTTTATAAAAACAATGACACCATTCAGGTGGGAATAATTAACGAAATAGAATTTGACAGTATTTTAATTGACTCTACTTGGATAAAATATAATTCAATTGTATCTGTAATTAACCCGTATAAAAGACAATTTCTAAAGAACGGAAGTATGCTGTTTCCTATAGCAGGAATTACATTTGCTATTATCACCACCGTTAACTCTATAATCAATAGAGATAAGCCCATTTTTTATAGAGACCATCTAATCCCATCTGCCGGACTAGTAGGACTAGGAGCTATTATGTGGCCTTTTAAAACAAAGAAATATAGAATGAAAAGAAAATGGGAATTCATGGTAATGGCAAACTAGCTAGAGTTTCTTAGCCTTATTCCAATATTCGTCCATTTCATCAAGGGTCATTTCCCCCATCTCTTTTCCATCTTTTTTTGATTCTACTTCCAAGTATTGAAATCGTCTTATAAATTTCTTATTGGTTCTCTCCAAAGCCATCTCGGGGTCTACTCCAATAAAACGGGCATAGTTTATCATGGAAAACAACACATCTCCAAATTCGTCTTCGATTGCAGAAATATCATTTTTGTTAACCTCCTCGTGCAGTTCTGAAAATTCTTCCTTAACTTTTTCAAACACCTGCTCTTTGTTGTCCCAGTCAAAACCTACTCCCCTTGCTTTTTCTTGGATACGGGTAGATTTAACCATAGCAGGCAGCGACTTCGGCACTCCTTGAAGAACCGATTTTTTTCCCTTTTTCAATTTAATTTTCTCCCAATTTTCCTTAACCGCTTCTTCTGTGTTAGCTATTACATCTCCATATATATGCGGATGACGTTCAACTAACTTATCACATACCGTGTTGAGCACATCCGCCACATCAAAGTGATTCGTTTCTGAGGCAATCTTAGAATAAAACACCATGTGCAACATTAAATCTCCCAGTTCTCCTTTTATTTCACCCATATCCTTTTCTAGTATGGCGTCCGCTAATTCATAGGTTTCTTCAATTGTAAGATAGCGAAGAGATTCCAATGTTTGCTTTTTATCCCAAGGACATTCAGCTCTTAACTTATCCATAATGGCCAGTAATCGCTCAAATGATTTTAACTTCTGTTCAATTGTATTCATAATGTAATAGTATTTGCTAAAGATAAGTAGACTGATTCAAATACAATTCAATCAGTATTTATTATTTTTACACTAGTGCAAAGCCGACATCAAATAACAATAACCTTCTGTTTTTCCACTCTATTTTTTTATTTAGTTGTAAAAAATCAGAATTAATGAGCATCGATGTTGAACAAATTACGGTAGAAAAAAGAAGCTACTTGAAAGGAGTTAATTTTTTTCTTGATTCAATAGGTTTTACTTGTGGCGGAAAAAGAGATTCCAAATTTGTATTTTTACCCTAATGTCAGCCCGCAGAAACATAACCTTATTTTACTTCTTAGTTATTTTAGGTAGCTATTCATTTGCGCAAAAAGAAAAGACAATTGCTTTTACAATTAGTTCAATGCATGGTCAATTTATACCGCACAAACCTGCGCTAAACTACCTTATCCAGGGAAAATCAATCGGTTTAGAGTTTTCCATTGAAAAAAGAAAAAAAGATTCTATCAGATATGGCCTGACTGCCTCCATATTAAATTCAGGAAATCCTGAAGTTCTTGGATTGGTATATGGCTTAAATGGATTTACTTCCTTTCCATTAACAAAAAAAGAAAATGGAATTAGGCTCAAAATAGGAGTCGGCCTAGGTTATGTGGAAAAAATATTTGATCCGAATACAAATAACCGTAACATAGTGATTGGGAGTCATGTAAACACCAAAATTGTGTTTCGAGCCGAAAAAGAATTTTTGCTTTGGAGAAACAACTATTTGAATTTAGGCATGGGGGTTTGTCACTTCTCTAATGGAGCATATCAAACTCCAAATCTCGGCATAAACTTTCTATTATTAAACTTAGGTTATTCTTGGGCTAAAACAGTGGCTTTAAAGAAAGAAAAAAAATCCTTTAACATGAATTATGGTCTTGACAGAAAATGGATCTACTCTGTTGTATTATCTGGAGGGATTAGAGAAAACCCTAGTCCACTGAGAGAGAAATACCCTATCGTCAATTTATGTAATCGAATTAACTATATACAAAGTGCTAAGAATAATTTTACCGGAGGTATTGACTTCACTTACAACCCCGGAATTTTGCATCGTTCGCATATCCCTTTGGAAGTTTCACCTCTGCAAAGTGGATTATTTATAGGTAATGAACGAAATTTCGATAGAATAACATTTGCTGTCGACATGGGAGTGTATCTCTTTAATCAGAATAGGAAAAGTTTAATTTATCATCGCTTTGGAATTCATTATCAATTAAGTAAAAAAATAAAAATTCTCTTACAATTGAAATCCCATTGGGCAGTTGCAGAAGCATTTGAATTTGGCATTAAATACAGAATAAAATGATCCGGATTATTATCATATCCTCATTATTATTGATGGGTTGTAAAAAACCGAATGATAGATCCTGTTGGAAAAGAGCAGGAAAGATGGTTTCTGAAACAAGAGAATTAGCAAATAAACAGGTCATAAACATATTTGATGATGCAGATGTTATCCTGATACAAGATAATTTAAACTATATTGAAATAAAATCATACTCCAATCTTGTTTCATTCATAGAAACAAATTCTATCGATACAGCTATCGAAATTAGAAATCTAAATAGATGCAATTTCATAAGAGATAAAGGTATTGAAAATACAATAAAGATTCACTTCAGCGATATTCAAACCCTAAATCTGTATGGAACGGGAAAAGTT
>JAQWQH010000203.1 GCA_029244805.1 Flavobacteriales bacterium | reverse complement strand
ATGTGTCTTCAAGCTTTGGTGTTGGCCCATTGGAATCTGCAATTCCTAAAACAACAGCTTTCAACGTTGAAAATTCGTCGGTTACATGCAAGTTTATCATATTACAAATATAAAAAAAGCACCTTCTTTCGAAGATGCTTTGTCAAAAATACTATTAATTATCTTTTATTGGCAGAAACGAACTCGCGATAAGTTTCTCCAATATAAACTTGTCTTGGTCTTCCAATTGGTTCTTTACGCAAACGCATTTCTCGCCATTGCGCAATCCATCCGGGTAATCTACCTAATGCAAACATCGGTGTAAACATTTCTGTAGGTATTCCCAAAGCGCGGTATATAATTCCTGAATAAAAATCAACATTAGGATATAACTTTCTATCTACAAAATATGAATCTTCGAGAGCTTCCTTTTCGAGACCTTTTGCTATTTCTAAAATAGGATCTTCAACTCCTAAAGCCTCCAAAACTTCGTCTGCGGCAACCTTTATAATTTTTGCCCTTGGATCAAAGTTTTTGTAAACACGGTGACCAAAGCCCATCAAACGGAATGGATCAGATTTATCTTTAGCTTTGGCCATATATTTTTTAGTATCACCTCCATCTTCTTTTATAGCTTCTAACATTTCTATCACAGCTTGATTAGCACCTCCATGAAGTGGTCCCCAAAGAGCATTAATTCCAGCAGATAGCGAAACAAATAATCCAGCGTTAGATGACCCAACTATTCTTACTGTAGATGTAGAACAATTTTGTTCATGATCTGCATGTAAAATTAATAGCTTATTAAGCGCATCGACTACTATTTGATTTGATTCGTATTCTGCAGCTGGCTTCTTAAACATCATTTTTAAGAAATTATCTACATATCCTAGTGAATTATCACCATACTCTAATGGAAATCCTGCCTGTTTACGATAAGCCCATGCTGTTAACACAGGAAACTTACCAAGAATTCTAACAATTGCATTGTACATTTCTTCTTCTGAATCAACATTAACAGAGGCTGGGTTAAATGCTACTAAAGCACTTGTTAAGGAAGAAAGAACTCCCATAGGGTGAGCTGCTTTAGGAAAACCATCAATTATTTTTTTTACATCTTCATCGACATGAGCTTGTGCTTTGATATCTTCATGAAACTTTTCTAATTCTTCAACACTTGGTAATTCACCAAAAATTAATAGAAAAGCTACTTCTAAAAAGTTAGCTTTTTCAGCTAAATCTTCAATAGAGTAACCTCTGTATCGTAAAATTCCTTTTTCTCCATCAAGAAATGTAATTGCACTTTCACAAGACCCTGTGTTTTTGTAGCCAGGGTCAATAGTAGTAATACCACCTGTTAATCCTCGTAATTTTTTTATATCGATTGCTAATTCATTTTCAGAGCCTTCAATAATAGGTAATTCATACTTTTTCCCGTCTATTTCGATGGTTGCTATTCTTGACATTTACAGTGATTTTTGTTTATTTATAAGCGATGCAAAGTTACGAAAAAACGACGATTTTTTGTAGTTATTTGTCTATTAATTAACATACTATTTTTTATATTTTTACCTGTATTTTATGTGCAAAAAAAAGCTCAATTAGTAAAAATTGAACTCTTATAAAACGTTTCTGAATATTTTATATTTTGAAGGCCTTAAGTCCCGGAAAATAAGCTACCTCCCCTAATTGTTCTTCAATTCTTAAAAGCTGATTGTATTTAGCCATACGATCACTTCGAGACATGGAACCAGTTTTTATTTGTCCACAATTAAGTGCCACTGCTAAATCTGCAATTGTATGATCTTCTGTTTCTCCTGATCTATGGGACATTACAGAGGTATAACCTGCATTATGAGCCATATTAACGGCAGCAATCGTTTCGGATAGCGTTCCAATTTGATTCACCTTAATTAAGATAGAATTAGAAATTCCCTCTTTGATACCTCTAGATAAACGTTCCACATTAGTTACAAAAAGATCGTCTCCTACCAATTGTGCTTTTTCACCTACAAGTTCGGTTAAATATTTCCACCCTTCCCAATCATCTTCATCCATACCATCTTCAATTGAAATAATAGGATACTTATCAACTAACTCAGCAAGATATTCTGCTTGTTCTTTTGAATTTCTTATTTTACCAGAATTACCTTCAAATTTTGAGTAGTCGTAGGTATTGTTTACATAAAATTCTGCAGCAGCACAATCCAATGCAATCATAATCTCATCGCCAAATTTATAACCTGCATTTTGAACTGCTTTTGCTATTGTATCTATTGCGTCTTCAGTACCTCCTAGCTTCGGAGCAAAACCACCTTCATCACCTACTGCCGTACTCAAGTTTCTGTCGTGTAATACTTTTTTCAAATGGTGAAATATTTCACTCCCCATTTGAATTGCTTCAGAAAAAGAGGTTGCCTTAACA
>JAQWQH010000084.1 GCA_029244805.1 Flavobacteriales bacterium | reverse complement strand
CCAATTTATAACAAACATGCAAACCAAAACCCCAGCGAGCTTTAGCAAATCTCCGAAGATGGTTAACAAGCCTTGCGAAAATACATCTGCAACAGTTTCTATATCACTGACGGCTCTGGTCACAAGCATCCCAATCGGATGTGTATCAAAATACTTAAGTCGCAATCTAGTGATGTGTGCAAATAACTCTACACGCAAATCTTTAATTACATTCTGACCAATTACATGTCCCACGTAAGTATGAAAGAACTGCCCAATTGCCTCAGAAACTAACAATCCAATAAGAACAAAAGTCCAATATAATAGACCCTCAGCATCGGGGTTCTCGATACAAGAACCAACCATATATCCAAAAATAATTGGGCGAATAGCGGTAACAATAGCCAGAATAAAGGTCAGTGCTATAGCTCCTAACATCAACATTCTGTAGGGACGTGCATAGCTCATTATTCTGAAAAATAATTTACCATCCCATGCTTTTCCGGTTACTTCACTCATTCGTCATTCCTATTTACCCTACAAAAGTACATTATTTAGAATGAATGAAATTGTTTCCATTAGTACTAATTATGAAAATAAAAACTATCTTTGCAGCATGAAATTAGTACTATTTTCTATAGGGTTATTAGCATTAGGGGTTTTAGGAATAGCCATCAAAATATGGGCTAAAAAAGACGGTGAATTTGCAGGAACCTGTGCAAGTAATAACCCTCTCTTAAACCAAGAAGGAGAATCTTGCAGTGTATGCGGTGCCCGCCCAGACGAAATGTGCAAGGAGGACAAGTAGTTCTCGTCTGAATAATATACCATAAAAATTACTAGCACTCGATTCATAAATTTTTGAAAAACTAAAATTTATGCGTTAACCGAAGCTTATTCGGGTTATCTTTGCACCATAATTTAAATCAGATAGGATTATGAGTGTGCCAGTTGTAAAGTTTAATGTAAAAGATCAAACGGAATTCTTTAAAGAGTTACGAAAGAGAGTTAACAGGTATTTTAAAGATAATAATATTACTCGTTATGCTAATTTCAAGATGAAGTTTAAATCGGCATTTATGATCTGCCTGTACTTTGCGCCTCTAGTTCTTATGTTGACCGGCGTTGTTTCAAACGTATGGTTAGTTATGCTCATGTGGGCTTTAATGGGATTTGGAATGTCAGGTATCGGATTGTCAATAATGCATGACGCCAATCATGGTTCTTATTCAAAAAACCAAAACGTAAATAATGCTATGGGTTGGTTAATTCATTTTATTGGAGGATATAAAGAAAATTGGAAAATTCAGCACAACGTTCTCCACCATTCGTTTACGAATATAGAGGGGTTTGATGAAGATATAGAAATTGGAATAATGCGATTTAGCCCTACGCAAAAAAGACGAACTTTCCACCGGTTCCAAATATTTTATGCTCCATTTTTATATGGATTAATGACGATATATTGGTGCAGTGCGAAGGATTTTATTCAATTGTTCAGATACAATAAAAAAGATTTACTCAAAGGTCAAAACCTTACTTTAACCAAAGGTTTTTTGCAAATTGTATTGAATAAAATTTGGTATTTTGCATTGTTACTTGCGGTTCCTATGCTTTTAGTTAATATAGAATGGTGGCAATCTCTTATTGGTTTTGGAATAATGCACTTTATCTGTGGGTTAATCCTCTCTTTTGTATTTCAACCAGCTCATGTAATTGAAGAAACCGAATTTTTTGATGTAGATGAAAATGGGTCTGTAGATAACAATTGGGCTATACATCAAATAAAGACTACTTCAAATTTTGCGAATGGAAGTCACTTTTTCTCATGGTTTATTGGAGGATTAAATTTTCAGATTGAACACCATTTATTTCCAAACATTTGTCATATACACTACAAGAAGCTTTCTAAAATAGTTCAAGAAACAACAAAGGAATTCAATTTACCTTACCACCAACATAAAACATTTTTTGGAGCTATTAAAAGCCATTTGACTCTACTTAATCACCTAGGTACAGGAAAGTATGAAAGAAATTTAGCTGAAAATAAAGCTTAAGCAAACTCCCAAGCTGATTTATAAGTTCCCTCTTTTTCGGCATACGAAAGAAAAGCGTTATAAAAGCTATCATTCCCGATTGTTGCACTATCTCCAATAACAATGAGTTTTTTCTTTGCTCGGGTAAGCGCAACATTCATCCTACGATAATCTTGCAAGAATCCTATCTTGCCTTCTGAATTGGATCGTACTAAACTAATTATGATGAGCTCTCTTTCTTGACCCTGAAAACCATCAATGGTTTGAATATCCTTCTCTGAAATCACCTCTTTCAGAACATCTCTAAGATACTTGATCTGAACTGAATAAGGACTAACAACTCCAATAGAACTGAATTCATTACCAATGACACCCATAATTTTTTGCACAAGGTTGGTTTCACCTGAATTAAAACGACTCCCATCTTTTAATTCTTCATCAAATCCGCATCCAGCGGTATCTATAAATACGAGTGGTTCATCAACAGAAAGCGAAACATCTATTTCGCTTTTTAGTTTCCCTTCATAAAATTGCTGATTACTAAATTCTTTAATAATTGAATCCATTCGGTATTGGGTATCTAAAAAAGTAACCACAGCCGGATTCTTCTCCACTATTTTTTCTTGCAAGGTCTGATAAGGGGTTTTTACAGAAAACTGTTGCATCAAGGTTGGAGGCAACTGTTTATGATCTCCGGCGAGTATAAGTCTACTTCCAAAAGAAGCAACTGCCCAACAAGCAGGTTCAAAGGCCTGTGCTGCCTCATCTATTATTACAACATCCCATTTTTGCGCTTTTATTTCAGTTCTACACAAACCAATCAAAGTTCCTATAGCTACTCTACTTTGCGACAAAATTCGTTCATAAGAAAACTTCTCGAGCTCTTTTATTTGTTTTCTATACAACTTGACTTCCGAACGTAAATTCCGTCGCTCCTGCCTTTCATTATGCCCAAAACTTCGCTTAAATGAATTTGCTTGTTTTAATACCTTATTAAGTTCCTTGTGGTATTCTTTAATCAGCTTTGCTTCTTCAGAAACTTGCACTTTCATAGCCAAAGTATGCTTCTCCAAATCATCATCAACACGTGCAATATTTCCCACACGGACAACCTTCTTCGTAAACTCCAACAAGCTTTTGGTCATGTGGTCGGCTGCAGCATTTGAAGGTGTGGCAACCAAAATTCGTTTATTTTGCTTCAATAACTCAATAACAGCTTGCACCAATGTGGTTGTTTTGCCTGTCCCTGGAGGACCATGAACTACAACAACCTTGTTCTCTCCAATAATCTGTTGAACTGCGCGCAATTGAGAGCCATTCAATTCGCCGTTGATAAAGGGTTCCGAGATTAACTCTTGCTTTTCTAAACCATATGCAATTCTAAAAACACTTCTAAAATTTTCATTCTTCTTATCCGAAAGCTCTTCTATAGCCCTCTCCATTTCTCTAAAAGATCGATCATCTGGTCGAACTAATAAAGCTAACCTCTTTCCTTTAATCCAATCTGGAACATCATCAGCATTTAGCATCAATTCTACCTTGTCATACCCCAATTTGCCAATTGTAACGTTGACAAACTCGTCTGAATTCAAACTATATAACCTTCCTGAAGAACCTTTGGAAAGCATTCGTGGCCAATAAGCCGCTTTTTCTATTTCCACAATTACTTGTCCAAGTCGATCAAAGCTAGTCGAGTAAACATTTAATGGATAAACTGCCAAGCCTTGTCTTACTTTTTCTAGCAGTGATGCTGTCTCATTAATTTTAGAATAGAGGCTCTGATAAGCCAACACCTCTCGGTCTTTCAATTCCCTTATTTGTTGTAAATATGATTCGATATTATCTTCCATCGGAATCTTATAATTAGCATATAAATCGCTTATGTTAACTCTCTAGTTTTATCTAATATTCTAAATTTAATCAATGCTTCTAACTCTGTTTTCAAAGGTTGATTAATCACCCCTAATTCCAACAACAATTCATTTGAAGCATCTAAAACCGATACTTGTTTATGGAAATTATCGCGTGAAAAATGGACATATTTCATAATCCAAAAAGCATCAAAAACCTTAAAAAACCGGGTAATAAATGCCTTATCAGAATTTGCATTTTTTGCGATTTCATCTATCTTTACACGAAGGTCACGTTCTTCAACAAATTGATTAATTAAATTACTTAAAGTACTGGCTTGTATATTTTTATTATTAATTAAAACCTCATCAACAAACGCTTTAAGTTCTGCAAATATTCTGAAATTATAGGTCAGCATACCTACCTGATTTGAACTTACAATTTCACCAACTGCCTTACCGGTTCCAAACGGAACTCGATCCGACACTCTTGGAGAAGGTATTACTGTTGTAGTATTTAATTCTGTAAAATTACCCAATTGAATAATCTTATTCAAAAAGTAAAAATCCTCCCCGGCTTTTCGTTTATTCATTCCGCCTTGTTTAGCATATGCCGAGGCACGAACTGCCATGCTCGAACCTATCGTATGAAACACAAATGGAAGTCCAGTATATTGCTGCGCATTTTTATAATAACGCAAATGCAATTCGTATAACATAATTGCATTATATTCTTCATCTGTATGGCTATTTCCCTCCAAAGGATGCTCAAAATGAACAGAACAACCAGGAGTTTTTGGATGCTTTTTAAAATGGGATATAATTGCTTCAAAATAATTTGATTCACACAAACTATCTGCATCAAAACAAACAATAATTCCGTCTTTATTAATCCTTGTGAATCGATTTAAAGCTTCGTCCATTCCAATTTTACGAGCCAATCCTACCCCCGCTTTTTTTGAAGGCATGTCAAATACTTCTACTATTTTAAAAGTAATTGACTCGCAGTTATTCTCTAAAAAAAATTGATTTGCTTGAACTACAGTTTTTTCGTTTTGTTTAACAATATCGCTTTCTGTGTTCACTCCATGATTGACTACAGTTATAACCTCTACAGAAACACCTATTGGGACAATAGCTTCCTTAAGTGAATGCAAACTGCCCAGTAAATCAGGCTCATTGTGCGAGGGAATAACAACAATCAATTCCAAATTAGAAGGAACAGAGCTATTCAATTCTATTTCTCGATGATTGAATCGATCAAAATAAACTGCAGCAACAGAACGCATCTCTTTAGCCATTCTTTAATATCAAGGGGATAATCGTCTTAATTTCCATTCCGCATCTTCTTTAGTATAAACAATTCTATCGTGCAAACGACTTGCCCTACCCTGCCAGAACTCTATCTTGGTTGGCTTTAAAACATATCCACCCCAATGCTTAGGACGATCAACCTCAATATCTTTAAAACGCGCTGTATATTTCAATACATGCTGCTCCAATTCTTCTCTAGTAGTCAAAACATCACTTTGCGCAGACGCCCAAGCTCCTATTTGGCTTTTTTTAGGACGAGCGGCAAAGTATTTATCAGACACCTCTTCCGCAACTTTCATTACATCACCTTCTATCCTAATTTGCCTATCAAGCTCTCCCCAATGTAAATTGAGGGCTGCTTTGGGTGTCGAAAGTAACTCCTTTCCTTTTTGACTTGAGTAATTCGTATAAAAAACAAAGCCATCATCCAGAATATCACGCATATAGACAATACGAGAAGAGGGTTGATTATTTAACCCAACAGTTGAAAGACACATTGCAAAAGGGTCTAAAATTTGTGAATTCACTGCCTCCTCAAACCAAACCGCATACTGCTTAAAAGGATTACTTTCAACAGACTTTTCTGTAAGTGGCCTGTCCGCAAAATCTCTTCGAACCTGATTCATGTAACCTCTAATTTCCTCTAAACTCATATTAATGTTTTGTTAAATAAAAAAAGACCTTACAAAGGTACTATTTGTAAGGTCTTTTATCTAATCTATTTATAATATTTCCTAT
>JAQWQH010000189.1 GCA_029244805.1 Flavobacteriales bacterium | reverse complement strand
CAAATCGAAGATTGCAAGAAAATTCAAGGACCCTATTTTTGGCGCTGATAAAACTTTGGAGAAGAAAAATTATCCTCCAGGGATGCACGGACAAGGTAGAAGAAGAGGAAAACAATCTGAATATGCAGTTCAATTAGCTGAGAAGCAAAAAGCAAAATACACTTACGGTATATTAGAACGTCAATTTTCTAATCTATTTAAAAAGGCAAGTTCTAAATCTGGTATTACAGGTGAACTATTACTACAATTGTGTGAATCACGGTTAGACAACATTGTATACAGGTTAGGAATTGCTCCTACTCGTGATGCGGCTCGTCAATTTGTTTCTCACCGTCATATTACAGTGAACGGTCAGATTGTAAATATCCCATCTTATTCAATTAAAGTAGGTGAAGTTGTTGCAGTTCGTGAAAAATCTAAATCATTAGAAAAAGTAACTCTCTCATTAGCTAATAGAACTTCTTATGATTGGTTAGATTGGAATTCTAGTGAATTTTCAGGAGAGATGAAAATCATTCCTACAAGAGATCAAATTCCAGAAAATATCAAAGAGCAACTTATCGTTGAATTATACTCTAAGTAATAGAGGTTAACAAAATTAAAACTATAGAAATGGCAATTTTAGATTTCCAAAAACCAGATAAAGTAATCATGATAGATTCTACGGACTATCATGGAAAATTTGAGTTTCGTCCGCTGGAACCAGGGTATGGTATTACAGTTGGTAACGCACTTCGAAGAATTCTTTTAAACTCTTTAGAAGGGTTTGCTATCGCTTCTGTTAAAATAGAAGGTGTTGATCATGAATTTGCAACGATTAAAGGGGTTGTTGAAGATGTAACTGAAATTATTTTGAATTTGAAACAAGTTCGTTTCAAAAGACAAATTGAGGATACTGATTACGAAAAAGTTGTTATTACGTCATCAGGTCAAGAGACATTGACTGCCGGAGATATAGGGAAATTTACATCTGCATTTCAAGTGTTAAATCCAGACCATGTTCTTTGTCATATGGATTCTTCAGTGAAATTAAATATTGAAATAACTATCAATAAAGGTAGAGGATATGTTCCATCTGAAGAAAACAAATTGACGAATGCATCTGTGGGAACAATTTTTGTAGATTCTATTTATACGCCAATTAAAAACGTTAAGTACTCGATAGAGAACTTTCGTGTTGAGCAAAAAACGGATTACGAAAAATTAGTAATGGAAATTGATACGGATGGATCAATAAACCCGAAAGATGCTTTAAAAGAATCAGCAAGAATCTTAATTCACCACTTCCAATTATTTTCAGACGAGAGAATCACGTTAGATGATGATGAAAGAGCAGAATCTGAAGAGTTTGATGAAACCTCTCTGCACATGCGTCAGTTGCTTAAAACAAGATTGGTTGATATGGATTTATCTGTGAGAGCATTGAATTGCTTAAAAGCTGCAGATGTTGAAACACTAGGAGAATTAGTTTCTTATAACAAAAATGATTTGTTGAAATTTAGAAACTTTGGTAAAAAGTCATTGACTGAGTTGGAAGACTTGATTGAATCAAAAGGACTTTCTTTTGGAATGGATGTTTCAAAATACAAGTTAGATAGAGAATAAAAAATACGTGTTTGATGGAGAGGTTAATCCTCATACCTAGAACATAAAATTGAATTGAAATGAGACACGGTAAAAAAGTTAATCACTTAAGCAGAACAAGTTCGCACAGAAAAGCTATGTTAGCAAACATGGCGTGTTCACTTATTGAGCATAAAAGAATTAACACGACAATAGCGAAAGCAAAAGCACTTAAGAAGTTTGTTGAGCCTTTGATTACAAAATCAAAATCAGATACGACTCATTCGCGAAGAATGGTTTTTAAAAGCTTAAGAAGTAAGCAAGGGGCTGCTGAATTATTCAGAGATATAGCGCCAAAAATTGCTGACAGACCGGGAGGTTACACAAGAATAATCAAATTAGGAAGTAGATTGGGTGATAATGCTGAAATGGCAATGATCGAATTGGTTGACTTTAATGAACTATTACTTGATAGCAAAGCTCCTAAGAAAAAATCTCGTAGAAGAGGTAAGAAGAAGACAGAAGCTGCTGTTGAAACTGCAGAAGTTATAGAAGAAGTAAAAGAAGAGGCTCAAGCAGCGAAAGAAGAAACAACCGAGGAGGTTGTTGAGGAGAAAGCTCCAGAAGCCAAAGCTGAAGAAGCTTCTCCAGAGGAAGAGAAGAAAGAAGAGGGTGACGATAAAAAAGAAGAATAAGAATTTATGATTCTTAATTTAATAAAAAAAGGACAACATTAATGTTGTCCTTTTTTTGTTAATAATTTTTAATTCTTGTTTATAGAAAATGACAGAAAAAGTTAACAACATCACTATTTTTGTGCTATGATTCAAAAAGAGATTACAACGGTTTTATTATTGGCAGATGGAACTGTTTTTTATGGTAAGTCGTGTGGTGCTATTGGCACTACTACTGGAGAAATTGCTTTTAATACGGGAATGACCGGTTATCAAGAGATTTTTACGGATCCTTCTTATTATGGACAAATAGTTGTTATGGCTACCTCGCATATTGGAAATTATGGTGTGCAAAAACATGAAGTTGAATCAAGTAGTGTTAAGATAAAAGCATTAGTTACTAAGAAGTTTTCTCAAACACATTCGCGATATGGGGAAACGTCTTCTTTGCAAGAATATTTGGAAAAGGATGGTGTTGTTGGGATAATGGATATTGATACACGTGCATTGGTTCGTTACATTAGAGAAAATGGAGCTCAAAATGCTATTATATCCTCGGAAAACACGGATATTAAAAGTCTTAAAGCACAATTAGATAAGCTTCCATCAATGAAAGGAATGGAACTGGCTTCCAAGGTGTCAACCAAAGAAGCCTACACCTCCGGAAAAGAAGATGCAAGTTATAGAGTGGCTTTATTAGATTTAGGTGTAAAGAAAAATATTGTGCGATGTTTAAATGATAGAGATT
This sequence comes from Flavobacteriales bacterium, assembly GCA_029244805.1. Classification (GTDB taxonomy): domain Bacteria; phylum Bacteroidota; class Bacteroidia; order Flavobacteriales_D; family Parvicellaceae; genus CALSMU01. Next base: position 5,334 of record JAQWQH010000189.1, on the reverse strand, counting down.
GCTTAGTTAAAGTTTTTCCATATAACACTTCACTTGAAATAATCAAAGATTGGAACCCGGATGGGATAATGCTTTCTAACGGCCCTGGTGATCCAGAACCGCTGCAAGATGTAATTAATACGGTTAAGCAATTGGTAGATGCGGATTATGCAATTTTTGGAATTTGTTTGGGTCACCAAATGTTGGGATTAAGCCAAGGTCTTACGACAAAAAAAATGCACAATGGGCACAGAGGAATCAATCATCCAATAAAAAACAATATAACAGGCAGGTGTGAAATTACTTCGCAAAATCATGGTTTTGTAGTTGATATGGATGCTGCAAATTCAAATGACAATATTACTGTGACACATACACATTTGAATGACGGAACGCTTGCGGGTATTTCAATAAATAATAGAAATGCATTTTCCGTCCAATATCATCCAGAAGCAAGTCCTGGACCACATGATTCAAGATATTTGTTTGATCAGTTTATTGAAAATATAAAATTAAAGAAACAAGAATTAATAAAGAGTTAAACTAAGCAGCGCACTATTGCGCTGCTTTTTTTTAAAGGTAAAAATAATGGCATACATCGCAAAAATTCAGGCAAGACAAATTTTAGATTCACGAGGCAATCCAACGGTTGAAGTTGAAGTGTTTACAGATGACGGTAGTTTTGGCAGGGCTGCTGTTCCTTCTGGAGCTTCTACAGGGATTCATGAAGCTATCGAACTTAGAGACAATGATAAGGGAGTTTACATGGGGAAAGGGGTTCTCAAAGCAGTGGATAATGTAAACGCAATTTTAAATGATGAATTGAATGGTGGTTACATTTTTGATCAGAATTTAATTGATCGTGTTATGATTTCGCTAGATGGCACAGAGAATAAAGCTAAATTAGGCGCAAATACTATATTAGGAGTTTCTTTAGCCGTTGCAAAAGCTGGTGCGCAAGCAAGTGGAATGCCTTTGTATAAATATATTGGAGGTGTTAACGCCAATACGCTTCCTGTTCCAATGATGAATATTTTGAATGGCGGGTCACATGCTGATAATTAAATTGATATTCAAGAATTTATGATCATTCCCTTTGGAGCAAATACTTTTAAAGAAGGACTGCAGATGGGAACAGAAGTTTTTCATACATTAAAAAGTGTTTTGAAAGATAAAGGTATGAGCACGAATGTTGGTGATGAAGGTGGTTTTGCTCCTAGTTTAGGCTCCAATGAAGAAGCAATTGAAGTTGTTCTTCAAGCAATTGAAAAAGCGGGGTTCAAACCAGGGGAGGATATTCATATTGCGCTGGATGCAGCTGCGTCTGAATTTTACAACAAGCAAGATAAGATGTATCACTTTGAATCAACAGGAGATGTATTAAGTTCTGATGATATGGTTGCATTTTGGACAGACTGGAAAAAGAAGTACCCTATTGTTTCCATTGAGGATGGTTTGGATGAAGATGATTGGAATGGTTGGAAAAAGTTAACGGATTCTATTGGTGATAAATGTCAAATTGTTGGAGACGATTTATTTGTAACGAACGTAAAAAGACTGGCAAAAGGAATAGAAACGAATACTGCTAATTCCATTCTGATTAAGGTAAATCAAATAGGAACACTTACGGAAACTATAGATGCGGTTAACTTGGCTACAAGAAATTCTTATACATCGGTAATGAGTCACCGCAGTGGAGAGACAGAAGACACGTTTATTGCAGATTTAGCTGTAGCATTAAATACAGGGCAGATTAAAACAGGCTCAGCATCTCGTTCTGATTGAGTTGCAAAATACAATCAATTATTAAGAATCGAAGAAGAATTGGGCAAAATGGCTTATTATCCGGGCAAAAATTTCAAGTTTTTATAGTAGGATTTAAATATTAATTATTGAAAAAGGTTTCCAATTTATGGGGGCCTTTTTTTATGTGGTCAGGCATATACTAGTATGATAAACAAATTATTTTTAATGATGAATAGGCCTTAATTTGGTTTAAAATGAAAAAAGTGTCATATTGTAGGCAACTTTTATATAATCAGTCGTTTGTGAAGCATAAAATTAATGACAGATCCAATGAATTTAACTCTACGCTATCTTACTTTCTTTGCCGCCTTTCTTCCTGCTTTTTTCTTCGGACAGAATAGTCTTACAGATGAAGAAGTAACAGCCTATATTGGTATGTTCAATAATGCTGAAGGCACATATCAGATTCAAATAATTGATTCTAGGGAAATGCCGTCAATTCCACTTTCTATAATTGATGAAATTGATGCGGTTCGAAAAGAAAATGATATAGCTTATATATCAGTAAAAGATAATATTCGAATTAAAGTGTTGCCCTTATTTGTTATAAATGCTGCCGATTTTGTTGAAGTTGAAACAATGGTTTACTTGAAATCTTCAGAGATATAAATTTTTAGAAATGAAAAATATATTAGTAATTGTAGCTTTTACAATAGTGAGTTTAATATCATTCAGTCAATCCGATAATTGCGCTACCGCAACGGTTATTAATTTAGACCCTTCAGGTGATGCTTGTGTGCTAGGAACCACAGTTGGTGCAACATCTGCTAATATAGGTTACGGAGCATGCAATCCATTGCCAGATGTGAATAATGAAGTTTGGTATACTTATGTTTCCAACGGATCTAGCAATACATATACACTGGATCCACAAGGCATGACCAATCCAGAAATTGTTGTTTATACTGGTGGCTGCGCAGGTTTGCTTGAGACTTGCAATAATTCAACTGGAACAGGAGCATTGACAACTAATTGGGGTATCCCAGCGGGAACTCAGGTTTGGATTGGTGTGATGTCAAATCAAGGAACTGAAGGAGCTTTTGAATTTTGTGTTTCATCAACCGTTCCAACACCGGGAGGAGGTAATACATGTGGTGGTGCTTTACCATTATGTGATGTAAACGCTAATGTCACAGTAGATATGTCAACCATAACTCCATCAGGTGATTGGCCAGAATGTTTTGGAGGTGCTTCAAATAGCGATGTTTGGTTTACGTTTACATGTGTTCAGTCTGGAACTTTAGAATTTGAAGTTGTTCCATCAGGAACGGGAGCAGGTGGTGTTGAGCTTGATTGGGCTTTATATAATAACACTGCTTTAGGTGGTTGTCCGAATGCAGCAGGATCAGGAAGTGATCCCAGTATGTCATGTAATTATTTTTATGATGGAGGAATTGGAAGTCCAGCTGGAATGACAAATCCGGCAGGGGGAGAGTATAATGCTCCGGTCAATTTAACAGTTGGTGAAACTTATACTATTGTGGTAGATTATTTTTCAGGGGGTGGTATTGGCTTTATGGATTTTAGTTTTTTACCAGGGATGACTGCTTTAATTGCTCCCGAAGTCGATTTTAATATTAGTCCAACAACTATAACTTGCGCCCCATCCGTAGATGTTACAATAACTGATAATAGTGTGGGTATTGCTGATTGGGATTTTGGAAATGGAAATACATTTACCGGTAATAATCCTCCTGTTCAAACATACCCAGCATCAGGGACATATGCTATTACAGCTACAATTGGAGGGGCTTGCCCTTCCACAGCTACCGAATTTGTCCAAGTATTTGGACCTCTAGTTAGCGTTCCAACATTTAACGATGAAACATGCATTGGAGATTGTGATGGAGATGCTTCTGTAGCTATTACCGGTGGAAGTGGAACTTATAATTACTTCTGGACTCCCAATGGAGAGACAACTGCCGATATTAGTGGTTTATGCAGCGGTCCTTTTTCCGTAACTGTTTCTGATGCAATTTGTGGCACTTCAGTTACGGAAGACTATATCATTGGAGGAACGAATTGCGCAACTTGTTTACTAACGAACATGACCTCGCTCACTTCAGCTTGCGATCCAGCTACTGATACTTATACAACAAGTGGAGTAGTTGAGTTTACGGATCCTCCATTAACCGGAACGCTCACTGTTTCTGATTGTAATGGAAATCAACAAGTTTTTACTGCTCCTTTTACAAGTCCAATCAATTATAACCTTACAGGTCAAACAGCTGATGGGCTTTCCTGCGATATTACTGCAGTATTTTCAGACAACTTAACATGTGCGCAAACTTTAAGCCCAACAGCTCCTATTTGCTTATGTAACATGGATAACTTTTTTGCTTCTATTGGTTCGTGCGACGGTGTGCTGAATACATTTCAAGTAACAGGTGATATGGCATTTACCTCTTCACCTGCTACAGGCTCTTTAATTGTGGAAGTTGACAATGGAACAACAGTTTATGACACAATAATAAATCCACCGTTTACGAGTCCACAAACTTACAGTATCTCTGGCATTCCTGCTGATGGTTCCGGAATTACTGTAACGGTATATTTTTCTGCAGATCCTACTTGTACTGCAACACTAAATAGTAATGCTCCAGCAGATTGTGCTTGTACTGCAGAAGTTGGTACATTTACAACTAGTAGTAATGTGATATGTTTCGGAGATCAAGTTGATATAACAAGTAATTTGGATGGTTCATCTCCAGGAGAGGCAATAAATCCTCCAGGACCAACTTACGATCCAGGAATAATTTACTTAGCATATACTTGCCCTCCTTCTGTTTTTCCACCGAACGATTTATGGGATGTAAATGGTGATCCCGTTGATCCCTGTTTAATAGGTGTAGTTAGTTTTGGAAATGATTATTCAGACCCAAATTCAAATGGAGCTCCGCCAAATTATGGTTTGCCATATACTGACAATACGATTTACTATGTTCCAATTACCGGTTATAGTTTGGTGGATGGTTTCTATAGCTACACAAATACAAATGTTGCTTGTTATGATATGGGCGCACCTATTTCAGTGCAATATTTGCCTGAGGTAATTGGAACGCCAACAGAAGATTGTTTTGCAGGAACGGTAAATGTGTCAGTTAGTGGAGGTTTACCTGCAGTTGATGGATCACTATTCACGGGATCTAATCTTGTTCCGAGTACAGCTTTATTCACAAATGTAACCGCATCAGATGGAGGAAGTATTTTAGTATCAGGATTGCTAGATGGCGATAATTATTCTTTTGATATTGCTGATGCAAATGGATGTCCAATTACGATATCAGGAACATTTACAGGGATACCTACTGCTGATGCTGGTGCAGATGCTACCAGTTGTACATTATCTTATGTCCTTAACCCAACGGTAAGTTTTGGATCAGGAACATGGACAGGCCCGGCAGGAGTTTCTTTTTTCCCCAATGCCAATACTCCAGCTGCTACAGCTACTGTTGCTATTGCTGGGTCTTATACAATGACTTGGACTGAAGACAATGGCGGTGGATGTGCTGATACGGACGATGTTATTGTTCAGTTTTCAAATTTAAG
>JAQWQH010000188.1 GCA_029244805.1 Flavobacteriales bacterium | reverse complement strand
CCCAAGCAGCTTTGTTAGCGGCTATTCCATGATTCCAAGTCGATATAATAACGGGTTTATTTTTTATTATTGGTTGCTCATTGTGTGGTTCTTCTGAAATAATAGGGTCAGTAGCTCCAATGCACCTTGATAGCAACACGCTTGCTCCGGTAAGCGATGCTGCTTTTATAAAATTCCTTCTTTTCATAGGGTGTATCTTTGTTTCTAAAAGTAATTATTATTTCCTAAATTGTGGTGGATTGCGCCAATGTTTTGCGGTGTTTGCTCTGTTGGTTGGGACAAATAACAAATGGATGAATGAAACAAATTGAGACAGAAAGATTAATAATTAGAGAGTTTGAACTCTCCGATACCGAAGGATTATTTGAATTAGATAGTAATCCTGATGTTCTCAAATTTATTGGAATTGATAGTGTAAAAGAAATCCAGGAGAGTGAAGATTTGATAACAGTTTTACAAAAACAATATGCCGAAAATGGAATAGGGCGATGGGCGGTAATAGAAAAGTCAACAGGAGATTTTATGGGTTGGTCAGGTTTGAAGTTGTATCGAGAATCCATAAATAATCAGATAAATATTTATGAATTGGGATATCGTTTTATTCCAAGGTTTTGGGGAAAGGGTTTTGCCACAGAAAGTGCAAGAGCTTGGGTTAATTATGCTTTTGATGAATTGAAAATCCCCAAGCTTTTTGCTGTCACGGATTTAGAACATCATAGTTCTAAAAACGTATTGCATAAATTGGGGTTTAAGGATATTGAGGTGATCAAGTATAATGGTGAATATTTAAATTGGTTGGAAATTAAAAACGAATCCGAGAATATTTGTTCGAAGGGTAGTCTTTAGGTAAGTTGATGAATAACATCTCTCTAGAAAAAACAGCCACTGCATTACTGCAGTGGCTTTTATTTGGACGTTCCACTTTATCCTTAAAGTTAATTAAGGGAAAAACAGATCGAGAAAAAAGCCTTCCGAAGAAGGCTTTTATATTTTTTAAAGTTAAAGAAATTTCTTTAACTTTTGTAGAATTAGAAATTGGGGTTACATCATTCCCGGCATTCCTCCGCCACCCATTGGAGGCATTGGAGGCATTCCACCTTCTTCTTCTTCATCTGTGATTACGCATTCCGTAGTCAATAACATTGCAGCTATAGAAGCAGCATTTTCCAATGCAATTCTAGAAACTTTAGTAGGGTCAATAACACCTGCTTTAAATAAATCTTCAAAGATTTCAGTTCTAGCGTTATATCCATAAGCTTTCTTTCCTTCTCTCACCTTCTGCACAATTACTGCTCCTTCACCTCCAGCGTTAGAAATAATTTGTCTCAAAGGTTCTTCAATTGCTCTTTTTACAATAGAAATACCCGTATTTTCATCTTCGTTTGCTCCGGACTTAATGTCTAATACTTCGCCAGCTCTAATAAAGGCAACTCCACCGCCTGGTATAATTCCTTCTTCAACAGCAGCTCTTGTTGCCGCAAGTGCATCATCAACTCTATCTTTCTTCTCTTTCATTTCCATCTCTGTAGCAGCACCTACATATAAAACTGCAACACCACCAGCTAGTTTAGCCAAACGTTCTTGCAGTTTTTCTTTGTCATATTCAGAGGTTGTGGTTTCAACTTGCGCTTTAATTTGATTGGTTCTTGCTTTAATTTCTTTTTTAGAACCTGAACCATTGATAACGGTTGTATTGTCTTTGTCAATTTCAACTTTTTCAGCAGATCCCAACAAGTCAATCGTGGCATTCTCCATTTTGAAGCCTCTTTCTTCAGAGATAACAGTTCCACCAGTCAAAATAGCGATGTCTTCCAACATTGCTTTTCTTCTGTCTCCAAATCCAGGAGCTTTTACAGCAGCTATTTTTAAACCACCTTTTAGTCTGTTTATTACCAATGTAGCTAATGCTTGGCTATCTACGTCTTCTGCAATAATTAGCAAAGCTCTTCCCGTTTGAGCAACTGGCTCAAGAATTGGTAATAATTCATTAATGTTTGAAATCTTTTTGTCATGAATTAAAATGTAGGGATTCTCTAAATCCGCAATCATTTTCTCTGCATTTGTAACAAAATATGGAGATAAATAACCCCTGTCAAATTGCATTCCTTCCACAGTAACCACCTCTGTTTCCGTTCCTTTTGCTTCTTCTACAGTAATAACTCCGTCATTACCTACAACTTTCATGGCTTTAGCAATAAGACTTCCAATTGCTTCATCGTTGTTTGCTGAAATAGAAGCAACTTGTTTAATCAAAGCATTATTATTTCCAACCTCTTTGGAGAGTTTTATTAATTCAGCAACAACAACGTCAACAGCTCTATCAATTCCTCTTTTCAAATCCATTGGATTAGCTCCAGCAGCAACATTTTTTAGCCCTCCACTAACGATTGCCTGCGCTAATACAGTTGCAGTGGTTGTGCCATCACCGGCCACGTCATTGGTTTTAGAAGCGACTTCTTTTACCATTTGAGCGCCCATATTTTCAACCGTGTCTTTCAACTCAATTTCTTTAGCTACAGTTACACCATCTTTAGTAATATGCGGTGCTCCAAACTTTTTGTCGATTACAACATTTCTTCCTTTTGGACCTAATGTTACTTTAACCGCATTTGCTAATGCGTCAACACCTTTTTTCAGTCTATCTCTAGCGTCTATATCAAATACTATTTCTTTAGCCATTTTGCTTTTATTTTACAATTAATAAAATTTCATCTTCTTTCATGATAAGATATTCTTTTCCATCGATCTTAACTTCAGTTCCGCTATATTGGCCATATAATACCGTATCACCATTTTTAACTGTGAACTTGTGATCTCCGCTTCCAAGTGCAATTACAGCTCCTCTTTTCGGCTTTTCTTTAGCTGTGTCAGGAATGATGATTCCAGCAGCTGTTTTCTCTTCTGCAGCAGCAGGCTCAATCAAAACTCTTTCTCCTATTGGTTTAGCTTTTATTCCCATTGTGTGTTGTTTTTCAAATGTTAAATTTTAAATCAAAACTTGGTAGTCATTTTTTATGCCAATGCTTCATGCAATAATCTTTTAAGCCACAATGTCAATAAAAAATAACTTCCATAAAAAATGTCAGACTGAAGTGACAGACTGACATTAAATAATTGTGTGTATTGTATAGAATTATTTAGGTGCAGGTAGCATAGGAGCTGGGGTGTTTACATTCATCGGTGCAGGCTCCTGAGCTTTAATGTTTGTTTCAATCGAAGCTGAAGAAGATCCAGTACCCATCATGGTAGAAGCAAGGCTTAAGACAACAATTGTACCGGCTAAAGTCCAAGTTGCTTTTTCAATTGTTTCGGTAGATTGAGCAGCTCCACCTAATTGGTTTGCACTTCCGAAACTTGAATCTAATCCTCCTCCTTTCGAGTTTTGTACAAGCACCACTAGGATTAATAAAATTGAAGCGGCTATGATTAAAACCGTAATTACTGTTGGCATATTATTTTATTTTATTTTATAATTTCTCTTTTAAAAACCGAATTCGGCTGGCAAAGAAAGTGTTTTTTTCTGGATTATCAATCATTAGCCTTTCATAAATTCTAATTGCCTTTTCAAAATTTCCTTGCGAGACATAAACTTTTGCTAAAGTTTCTGTTACAAATTCTTCATTGTCAACTAAGCTAATCTTAGCTAGATTCGATGGGGAGAAAAAGTCTTTTTTATTTGGTTTGCTGTTATTTGTATCAAGAAATCCTTCGACCAAACTGGAAATATCTTTCTTCTTCTTACTACTGGTTTTGTTGGTTGAGAACCAGTCGGTAAACTCAGTCTTAATTTCTTGAGATTCGGCCGGGTTGAGGTTTGGTTCTTCCTTCTGTGTGGGGATTAATTCTTCTATTGGTGGTATTGTGTCTGGCACATCCAAATACATAGTAGAATTAATGGCTTCTATTAGTATGTTTTTCTCTACTTCACCGAAGTTTTGTTCTAAACTTTCTTGCTCTTTTCTGCGGGTGGTGTCTAAATCGGTTAATTGCTTTGCAGGTTCTCCTTGCGTTTGTTTTGCTTCAGGTTGAGTGTCAACTTCAATTTTATCAATGGTCTTTTGAAGTTTTGGTTGGTGTATTATTTGATACAGTTTTTTTCTATTGGCGTTTACAATTGCTGTTTTTTTAAGTTGCTTCTCAAAAAAAATACTATCGCAATTATGCAAAGCTTTAGCATAAAGGGTTTGAAGGATACCCGAATAGGGATAATTTTCGCTCAGTGTTTTTAAGGTAGAACAATCGTTCTCTCCCAAAAACTCTGGCTGATCAATATATTTTATGATTTGTTGTTTGTTCAAAATCTAATATAATAATAAAAACCTTACCAATCTCCTCCAAATGCTTTGTCGTAAACATTCTGTGTTAACTGATAATTTAACTCTTTAATTAATTCTTCTTCAATTGCGCTAAAATTATCTTTAGCGTTGTAATCTACGAATGCTGAAAAAAGCATATTATTGAAGCCCAGGCTGTCAATTTTCGCATATGAATGGCTGACATTAATACTCATTGTAAGTCTGTTTTGTGCCGCAGTTTCACTTCCGGCTTGTATAGCAAGAGGTGAAATTCGATAGTCGCTAATAAATCCTTCGAAAATCAGATCTCCATTATCTGCAACGAGCTCTAAAGGTGTTTGAGACAGCATAATGTCTCTAAGTCCTTCGGTAAAGGCTGTACTAACCGTCGAACTAGCTAGAGAAGATTTGTTTTCAAAAAAGTCCACCTGAATCGTTTTTCCTGGAATCTCTTTATCAGTTCCTGCTCCACCTGGTTTCATGGAAAAGCGCGGCAGAGCGCAGCCAATATTAAAGAACAAAACAACAAAGATTAATATATTATTACTTTTTGATGTCATATTCTTTAATTTTCCGATAAAGAGTTCTCTCTGAAATACCTAATTCCTTTGCAGCGTATTTTCTTTTATTGTTGTGCTTTACTAGGGCTTTTTTGATTAATTCGATTTCCCTTTCTTCAAGGGAAAGAGATTCTTCTATTTCAATGTGATCTTGAATGGGTTCCTGAAAACCATAATTTTGGTCTACAACGGATTGTTGTTCGGTAAAATTACTTTGGGTCTCTCCGGGATGGGCAAACCCCTTGTTTTCTTGAACGTCACTGTTGTATTTAGAGATGATAGCAGATTTTTCATTTGATGATAAATCAGAATTATTTTGCAATAATCCGATAATTATTTTTTTCATCTCAGTAACATCACGTCGCATATCAAAAAGTACCTTGTACAAGATTTCTCGATCTGATAAGTCACCTTTGGTTGATGAGTTTTCATCTATAACCATTGGTAAGCTAGAGCTAGTATCTTTTGGTAAATATTTGTGCAGGATTTCAGGTGTTATAACCCTTTCTTTTTCAATAACAGAAATTTGTTCTGTTATGTTCTTCAGTTGTCTTATGTTCCCAGGCCATTTATAGCTATCAATCATTGTAATCGACTCATCAGACAGTCTTATTGTTGGCATTCTATATTTGTCTGCAAAATCTGCGGCAAACTTCCGAAAGATGAGATGAATATCATCATTTCTTTCTCTTAGTGGTGGCAAAGTAATAGGAACTGTACTTAGTCTGTAGTAAAGATCTTCTCTAAACTTCCCTTTTTTTATTGCTTCTGGGATATTAACATTTGTTGCAGCGATTATTCTGACGTTGGTTTTTACGACTTTAGATGAACCAACTTTTAAAAATTCCCCGGTTTCTAAAACCCTTAATAATCGGACTTGTGTCTGCAAGGGAAGTTCAGCAACTTCGTCTAAAAATATGGTTCCACCATCTGCAACTTCAAAATACCCCTTTCTGGAAGATTGAGCACCGGTAAAGGACCCTTTTTCATGTCCGAATAGTTCAGAGTCAATCGTTCCTTCAGGAATAGCACCGCAATTTACTGCAATATATTCATTGTGCTTGCGAGAGCTATAACCATGAATTATTTGAGGAATAATTTCTTTACCTACACCACTTTCTCCAATCACTAAAATCGATATGTCTGTAGGAGCAACCTGAGTGGCAACTTCTACAGCCCTATTAAGACCGGAAGAATTTCCTATAATACCATACCTTTGTTTTACTTGTTGTACGCTCATTATTCTGATTTATGCTTTTACAATTCTTCCTTTTAAAGTTAAAGTAGTGCATTCTTCTACTAACACGTTTACATACTCTCCAATACGGTAATCTTCTCTTGGGAAAACAATGGTAGAGTTATAAGTGTTTCTTCCACTGAACATCTCATCTGATTTTTTCGAAACCCTTTCTATTAGAACTTCATATACTCGACCTATTGTTTTGCTATTGTAATCTAGTTGTTGTTTATGCTGAAGTTCAATGACTTCAGCTAATCTTCTTTTTTTTATTTCTAGAGAAACATCATCTTGATATTTTCTTTCAGCTAATGTTTTAGGACGTTCTGAATAGAAGTACATAAAAGCAAAAGAAAATTTTACATGCTCAATTAAGCTTAAAGTTTCTTGATGCTGTTCTTCTGTCTCGCCGCAAAAACCAGTGATTATGTCTGTGGAAATTGTTGCTCCAGGCAGTATCGTGTTAATAGCTTTTATTCTGTCCAGGTACCATTCACGAGAATATCCACGGTTCATTTTTTTCAGTATATCTGAATTTCCAGATTGTACCGGTAAATGTATGTAGTCACAAATATTTTTGTATTTCGCCATTGTATGAAGCACATCATCAGTCATGTCCTTCGGGTGCGAAGTGGAATATCTAATTCTCAATTCAGGTGATATTTTAGCGACCATTTCAAGCAGTTCTCCAAAATTTGTTGTTGGTATAGTTTCATCTTGAATTTCACCTTTTTTGGAAATATTCCAACGATAGCTATTTACATTTTGCCCCAATAAAGTAACCTCTTTATAGCCATTTTCAAATAACTCTCTTGATTCAGCAACAATGGAAAGGGGGTTTCGGCTTCTTTCTCTGCCTCTTGTAAATGGAACAACACAAAATGAGCACATATTGTCGCATCCTCTTGTTATCGATACAAATGCTGAAATACCGTCTTTTGCAAGTCTTACGGGGCTAATTTCCGCATAAGTTTCGTCTCTAGAGAGTAATACATTGACTCCTTTTTGCCCACCTTCAACTTGTTTAATTAGATTAGGTAAGTCTCGGTATGCGTCAGGTCCGGCTACTAAATCAACTAATTTCTCTTCTTCTAGAAAAGTTTTTTTTAATCTTTCAGCCATACAACCAAGAACTCCAATTATTAATTCAGGTTGAGATTTTTTTCTTGTTTTAAATGCTCTCAAACGAGTTCGGACAGATTGTTCAGCTCTATCCCTGATAGAACATGTGTTAATCATAATAACATCAGCTTCAGCTTCGTTCCTGGTTGTGGCATAGCCAGCTCCTTGAAGAATGGAGGCTACCACTTCGCTGTCTGCAAAATTCATTGCACATCCATAGCTTTCTAGGTATAGCATCTTTCCTGTACTTTCAAATGGTGCACTCAGCAGTGTTGCTTCTCCCTGAATTGTTTCATTAATTATTTGTGAACTCATCTATTTTCTTCAAGTCTTAGGTTGCAAAGGTATTTAAAATAGGGTGCGTGACAAAATGTCATTTAATTCTTTTATTTTTTTGAACGAAATTTTTTTTTGAAAAAACTATATTATATTATAATATATTATGTGTTTCAAAAATTTTATTTGGAAGAGTGCATTATTATTTCATTTATTTGCACATTAGAATTTTGAAATACATCTGAAAAACAAATACAAAATGGCAAGTAATTTAGTAATTGTTGAGTCGCCTGCAAAGGCTAAAACCATAGAGGGCTACTTAGGAAAAGACTTTGTTGTAAAGTCTAGTTTTGGCCATGTAAGAGATCTGCCCAGAAAAGGTATATCTATTGATGTGGAAAACGAATTCCAGCCGAACTACGAGGTGTCTGAGGACAAAGAGAAAGTTGTTTCTGAATTAAGGAGTTTAGCTAAAAAAGCCAATACTGTTTGGCTAGCGACGGATGAGGATCGAGAAGGAGAGGCTATTTCTTGGCATTTAAAAGAAGCCTTAGGTTTAACCGAAGAGAAAACGAAAAGAATTACTTTCAATGAAATTACTAAAGCTGCTGTGCAGGGAGCTATTGAGCGTCCACGTGATATAGATATTAATTTAGTAAATGCGCAACAAGCGAGAAGGGTGTTGGATAGAATTGTAGGTTTTGAACTTTCGCCAGTGCTTTGGAAAAAGGTTAAGCCGTCATTGTCTGCTGGTAGGGTTCAATCAGTGACAGTAAGGTTAATTGTAGAAAGAGAAAGGGAGATTGAATCGTTTATTTCACAAAGTACATTCAAAGTAATTGGAAACTTTACAGTAAACGGGAAAAGTTTCAGAGCGGATTTACAGAGAAATTTTAAGTCAGAGGAAGAGGCAAGCGATTTTGTGGAAAAGTGCAAAAGTACATCTTTTAAAATTAGAGATTTACAAAAAAAACCAGCTAAAAGAACACCAGCTCCTCCATTTACTACCTCTACTTTACAGCAAGAGGCGAGCAGGAAATTAAGGTATAGTGTTGGAAATACCATGTCTGTTGCGCAGAGATTATATGAAGCAGGACGCATAACCTATATGAGGACAGATTCCTTGAATTTATCAGATTTTGCTATGGCAAGTGCAAAAGAAGAAATCAATAGGTCTTACGGCAATGATTTTTGTAACCCACGAAAGTACAAAACAAAAAGTGCGGGAGCTCAAGAAGCTCACGAAGCTATTCGTCCAGTAGATTTTAAGGTTCATTCTGCAGGTGCAGATGCGCAGCAAGAAAGATTGTATCAGTTAATTTGGAAAAGAGCAATTGCTTCTCAAATGAGTGATGCTGAATTAGAAAGAACAACGGTGCATATCGAAATTGATGGTGTGGATCAGGAATTCGTAGCGAAAGGTGAAATAATCAAATTTGAAGGATTTCTGAAAGTCTATCTTGAAGGTTCTGATGATGAAAATGAAGATGATAAGGAAGGTATCTTGCCTAAAATGAATATTGGAGATAAACCTTTTTGTGAGCAGATTACGGCTACACAGAGATTTTCTCGTCCTCCAGCTCGTTTTACGGAGGCTGCATTAGTGAAACAATTAGAGGATAGAGGTATTGGAAGACCGTCTACTTATGCCCCAACAATTAGTACGGTTCAAAAAAGAGGGTACGTTGAGAAAAAAGAAATTGAAGGGAAAGAACGGCAATTTATTCAGTTTGTCGTAAAAAATGGAGAAGTAGCCAGGTCTGTGCAAACAGAGACTTATGGCGCTGATCGTAAAAAAATGACGCCAACTGACATTGGAGTGGTTGTGAACGATTTTTTGGTTGAACACTTTGAACGAATTTTGGATTACAATTTTACTGCGAGTGTAGAAAAAGAATTTGATGATATTGCTGGAGGTTTGATTGAATGGACAAAAATGATTGGAAAATTTTATGACCCCTTCCATTCAAGTATCGAACATACATTGGAAAACGCGGAAAGAGCTTCAGGAGAAAGGTATCTTGGAGAAGATGCTGAAACCGGAGAACCTGTTATTGCAAGACTGGGAAAATATGGACCAATGGTTCAAATTGGTAAGACCGACGAGGAAGGGAAAAAAGCAAGATTTGCTAGTTTACAAAATGGTCAAACTTTAGGTAGTATTTCATTGGAGGAGGCACTTGAGTTGTTTAAGTTTCCAAAAATGCTGGGAGAATTTGAAGGAAGTGAAGTTGTTGTATCTCAAGGAAGATATGGTCCTTATGTCAAATTCAATGAGTCGTTTGTGTCACTGTCAAAAGGTGAAGATATTGGTGCGGTTGATTTAAGCAGGGCTATTCAATTGATCAAAGAAAAGCAACAAGCAGATGCTCCTATTGCTGAATATGAAGGATTTCCTGTGCAAAAAGGAACAGGAAGGTTTGGTCCATTTATTAAATGGAATGAAATGTTTATTAATGTCAATCGAAAATATGACTTTGATAACCTTTCTCAAAATGATATTGCGGAATTGATTGAAGTCAAAAAACAAAAGGAAATCGATAAGTTCATTCACAATTGGGAGGAAGAAGATATTTCTGTTCAAAAAGCACGCTGGGGAAGATTTAATGTTGTTCAGGGAAAATTAAAAATTGAATTACCTAAAACCTTCAAGGTTGAAAAATTGACATTGGAAGATGTAAAGAAAATGATTGAGGAGAAAAAACCTGCAAAAAAGAAAGCAGCAAAAAAGAAAGTAGTAAAGAAAAAAGCTGCTAAGAAAAAATAGACATTTCTATGGATATTGATATTTATTTTCAGCCGATTAAAGCTTTAGAATACGCAAAAAATAGTTTAGGCTACTTCACTGATTTCCATACAGAAGGTGATTTTCCGGACTGGGAAGATAGTGATATTGCAATAATTGGAGTTAACGAAGATAGAGGAGCGGATGGTAATAAAGGATGTGCTATTGGTGCAGATGTTATTCGTGAGGAGTTGTTTGGACTTTATCATCACAATACAGATGTTAAAATTTGTGACTTGGGAAATGTGTCTCCAGGAGCTGCAGTTTCCGATACATATCACGCAGTTTCCGATGTTATACAAAGCTTAATAAAAAAAAATGTATTTGTAATCATTCTCGGGGGGAGTCAGGATATAACTTTTGCTAATTACAAGGCTTACGAAAAACTTGAGCAAACTGTTAATCTTGTTTCTATTGATAGTAAATTTGATTTAGGGAATGATGAAAATGACCTTTCTTCGTCGAACTTTTTAAGTAAAATTATTTTACATAAACCCAATTACCTTTTCAATTACGGTCATTTAGGTTACCAAACATATTATGTTTCTCCTGATGAGGTTAAATTAATGAATGATCTTTATTTTGATTACGCTCGATTAGGCGAAATTCAAGAAAATACTCAGAATGCTGAACCATTAATTCGAAATGCGGATATATTAAGCGTTGATGTTTCTTCTGTGAGGAATTCAGAGTTATCCAGTAATAGCAATTCAGGTCCAAATGGGTTTTATGGAGATGAGATTTGCCAATTAATGCGCTATGCAGGAATGAGTGACAAGCTCTCAAGTGTTGGATTTTATGAGTTTAATCCAAATACAGGATCGAGTAAAATGTCTGCAAAACTAATTGGCCAAATGATTTGGTGTTTAGTTGATGGTTTTACAAATAGAAAAAAAGACTACCCTGTTGGAACAAAAGATAAATATACACGTTACAGAGTTCATGTAGAAGGAACGGAGCATGAATTGGTATTTTACAAGAGTGACAAAACGAACAGGTGGTGGATGGATGTTCCTTATCCGCCTGATAATAGAATAAGGTTTGAAAGACATCATTTGGTTCCTTGCACATATGAAGAATATAAAGGTTCTTCAGATAATCAAATTCCGGATTTGTGGTGGAGGACATATCGGAAATTGAATTAGCGTCGGGGTTATAATTATTAACAATATCCTCTAATTTGTTGTCTAATTGGCTTAAAAGTTTTGAAAGAATATAAAAATTGTTAATTTAGCGAACTTGTAACTTTCTCTGAAAAAGGAGTTATAGTTTTAACTACGTAAAGTTAGATTGTATGAAGAAAGTATTATTTGGTATGTTTTTGTTGACTTTAGGGTATACTGCTAAGGCCCAGCAAGATTATCAATTCACACACTATATGTATGATAAGTTGTCATTCAATCCAGGGTATGCAGGTTTAAATAAGTCAATTTGTGGGACAATTATTTTTAGGGAGCAATGGTCCGGCTTTGATGGAAATCCTACTACGGCATTAATCAATGTGCACTCTCCTGTGCAAATGCTCAGAGGTGGTTTGGGTTTTACTTATGTAAGTGATAAGTTAGGTTTTGAGAGTAATAACCTTGCTCGGTTGACTTATTCGTATCACATGGGATTGGGAGTAGGTGATTTAGGTATTGGTATTTCAGCAGGAATTCTGCAAAAAACTATCACTGCCAATTGGATTACTCCTGATGGTACTGATCCTGCGCTAGATCAGTCTATTGCGGTTTCAGGTGAAAGCGGGTTAGTTCCGGACATTAATTTTGGTGTTTTTTATCAGCAAAACGAGTTGTACATGGGGTTATCTGCAACGCATTTGTATGCTCCTGATTTAACAGATTTAAATATTTCGAATGCCAAACACTTTTGGATAACCGCTGGATACGAATACGGTTTGGGTCCAGATTTGAAATTACGACCAAGTATTTTAGCTAAATCAGACGCTGCATCAACGCAGTTAGATGTAAACATTAACGTTCTTTATAAAGATATGATTTGGGGAGGAGTTTCTTACAGAGTAAGTGACGCAATTGCACCAATGGTAGGATATCAAAACAATGATGTTGGTGGGGGAGCACTTCGTATAGGATATGCTTACGATGTAACTACTTCGCAAATTAAGGGATACAGTAACGGTTCTCATGATATCATGGTGAATTATTGCTTTAGCCTAGATAAACCAAAGCCACTACAGAAATCTAAAAACCCGAGGTTCTTATAACATTTGTTGTAAGATTTTGAAACCTTATTTCTATGACTTCGTTACAAGCAACTCGCAAGGAAAAATGAAAAAGAAGAAGCAGTTGAGAACTTTAATAAAAGTCAAACTAAAAAAAGGTAGCATGAAAAAATTATTGTATTTCGCTATTACACTATTCTTAGGAACAAGTTGTTCTGATGGAGGTAGAGGAGAAGTTATTGGAGCCTCAGGTCGAGGACTTTGGTACCATCCAGACCCATATGGTATGTTGTATATTCCCGCAGGTGGTTATACTATGGGACAAAGTGATCAAGACGTTCCATTTGTTCAGTATTCTAGATCGAAAACTGTTTCGATTCAAGCATTTTACATTGATCAAACCGAAATATCAAACAATGAGTATCGTCAGTTTGTATATTGGGTAAGAGATTCGATTGCTAGAAGGATTTTGGGAGAAGAAGCTCCTGACGAGTTTTTAACTGTTACCCTTGATGACGAACTTGAAGAGAAGGATCAAGAAGATTGGACCTTGAACTGGCAAGGTCGACTATATTGGGATGATGAAGAATATAGTCCATTATTGGCCGAAATGTTTCTTCCAGAAAGTGAACGTTTCTATCAAAGGAAGGAGATTGATACCCGTAAATTATTATTTGAATATTATTGGGTAGATTTACAGGAAGCTGCCAGAAAAGGGCGGCCATTGGTAAAGAAATTGTCTAACTCTGAATATGAAAATGATGATGAGCACAGGTCTGAAATGAAAAATCCGGACATGCCATTTCCAATGGAATCAGGTATGCCTCAAGGGCGTGATTTAGATTTGGGCTTCAGAAATAGTAAGGGACAAAACAATGCCATCAGAGGCCACGAGGATCGATCTAGGTTCATAATACATGAAATCATAAATGTTTACCCGGATACATTAACTTGGATTCATGATTTTACTTATTCGTACAATGAGCCAATGTCAAACATGTATTTTTGGCACCCTGCCTATGATGATTACCCCGTTGTTGGAGTTACATGGCAACAAGCAAATGCTTTTAACGTTTGGAGAACTCAATTGTTAAATTCTTGGAGAAACAAACAGTGGGAGTCGTATGTGCAAGATTTTAGACTGCCAACTGAAGCTGAGTGGGAATATGCTGCAAGAGGAGGTTTAGATTTAAGTCCATACCCTTGGGGTGGTCCTTATATTAGAAATGCAAGAGGATGTTTCCTAGGCAACTTTAAACCAATGCGGGGAAGATATATGGAAGATGGAGGTTTCCACACTGTAAAAGTAACTTCTTACCACCCAAATGATTATGGGTTATATTGCATGGCTGGTAACGTTGCAGAATGGTGTAGTACTGCTTATGACGAATCTGTGTACGAATTTGCACACGATTTAAATACTGAATACAAATACAATGCATTAGATCATGATCCTCCTTCTATGAAAAGAAAAGTTATTAGAGGTGGTTCATGGAAAGATATTGGATATTACCTTCAAACAGGTTCTCGATCATACGAATATCAAGATTCAGCAAAATCTTACGTAGGATATAGAAGCGTAATGACCTATTTGGGACGTGGGGGTCCTGATAGAACAGGAGATATTTAATAGGAATTAGTAAGTAAAGTAGTTAACAAATTTTAAAAATCAAGGAAAATGAGTGGAAATAGTATTTTTGCCAGTAAGAAGTTTAAGACCATAATGAAATTCGTTTATGGTTGGGGTGGTGCAGTTGTAATTGTAGGTGCTTTATTTAAAATTTTGCACATACCTGGTCCCATGTTAACTATTGGTCTGTTGGTGGAGGCTGCAATTTTCGTTCTTTCTGCTTTTGAACCGTTGCATGAAGATCCAGATTGGACCTTAGTTTACCCAGAATTAGCTATGGGTAATGCAGATGTAGGTCATGAAGAGCTAGGAGAAGGAGACGGTGACATAGGCGATGATGTTTCTGTAGTTGAACAGTTAGATAATATGTTGGCTGATGCTAAAATCGAACCGGATTTGATTGAAAGTTTAGGGGCTGGACTCAAAAACTTGAGTAAAGGGGCTGGTCAAATGGGAGATTTAACTGGAGCTACCGCGGCAAATGAAGAATTGATTTCAAATATGAAGAATGCTTCTGGAAAAGTTGGTAAACTTTCGGATGCATATGAGTCTGCCTCTGAATCATTAATGGGATTGGTTTCAGACAATGAAAGCGGTTCTCAAATGGGAGAGCAAATTCAGAAAGTTTCCGGTAATCTAGCTGCTTTAAACAATGTTTATGAAATGCAGTTGAAAGGAGCCTCTGAGCATCTGCAGGTAACTGAACAAATGTATTCTGGAATTAGTGAGTTGATGACAAACCTTCACGGATCTCTGGATGATACCAAGAAATATAAGGAAACTATGTCTGAGTTAAGTGGCAACTTATCTGCGCTAAACACAGTTTATGGTAATATGCTTTCAGCTATGAATGTTGGTAGAGATTAATTCAGGCAAATCTGAAATGTATTAATTCAAAAATCAGTTTTGTAAATTAACCTATTAAAAATTAAATCATGGGAGGCGGTAAAGAAACACCAAGACAAAAATTAATTGGCCTTATGTACCTTGTACTTATGGCTCTGTTGGCAATGAATGTATCCAAATCTATTTTGAATGCTTTCATTATCGTAAATGACAAATTTGAACATGCAGCGAATCTAACCCACAAAACCACAGAGGCTATGATGGAGAAGATGAATCAGTCGATTGTGGTAATGAAATCATCGGGAGCAGCTCAAAAAGAAATTGACGATATTGAGACTATTATCAAGAGCGCCAATGAAATAAGAGAGTTGTCGAGAACTACCTCAAACTTTTTTGTTTGGGAGGCATCTGATATGGTTCATCATTCAGATCCCATAATGCCTGCACCATTTTACACGGAAGAAGGTTCTCCCGAAAAACCCTATTATGTACTGATGCAAATGGATACGTTGAGTAAAAAAGATGATTACGATACCGCACCGCATATGTATTTATTAGAAGGCGTCCTTGAACCAAGTGAGCGGGGGATAAATATTGAAGATAGATTATTTAGTTTTAGAGATAGTATTATCACTATGGCAGCTAAGTATTCTGTTGAGAATGGAGAAGGTGGCTCAACAGATTATTTTATTGATCCTACAATTTTAGTTAGACCACCAAACAGTCATGATACAACAGATTTTGAGGAATCAATTGCAACAGCTTTGAAAACAGTACACCCTAATGATCAAGCAAGAATCAAGAGGATTATTGAGGTGCTAACGGTTCCAGAGGTTATTGGTAACCATGGAGAATCGTATCCATGGGTTGCATATCAATTTGACCATACGGTAATAGTTGCTGCAGCTACCATATTTACTGCTTTAAAAAACGACGTAAAGATGGCCGAACAGCTTGCAATAGAGGTTGTATCCGGAAGAGCAACTGTTGAATCATTCAGTTTTAACAAAATTATTCCTCTAGCGTTTTCTAAGTCTAGTTATATTAATCAAGGTGATTCGCTAGATCTTAAAATTATGATAGCAGCTTTTGATTCAACGGAAGCTATGAACTTAGAATATTATGTAGATGATACATCCCATACGGGTGATCCATTGGTGTTTTCAGGGGAACCAGGAGATGCCTTAACTTTAAGTGGTGGAGTTGGAACTCATTTTGTAGAGGGAACCATTGAAGTGAAAGAGAAGGGAGCTGTCAAAAAGAAACCTTGGAAGTTTAACTACAGTGTTGGAGCTCCAACCGCTACGGTGGCTAATGCTGATTTAGCTGTTCTTTACAAAGGCTGGGATAACAAACTTAAAATTTCTGCTTCCGGATACGAACCAGAAGCAATAAAAATTAGTTGTTCAGGGTGTAGTATTTCCAAAAAAGGAGATTTTTATATAGCTAAACCTGGAAATGGTAAAATAGCAACAGTTAGTGTTTCTGCAACAACGGAGGATGGAAAAACGGTAAAATTGGCTGCAGAAGAGTTCCGTATTTTTCCTTTGCCACTCCCTAAACCATATTTTGCGAATCAAACATTTGATAAGCCGACGATCAAAAAAGGATCAGCTATTTCAGCTTCTCAAGTTTTGGCTAAGTTGGGAGATAGCCCGTTAAATGTAAAATATACTGTTACAGGTTTTAAAATGATTGTATCTAAAGGCGGTAAAATTGCTGAATTAAAAGCTAAAAATGGAAAGCTTACTAAAGCCATGAGAGATGCTATTAAGAAAATGCCAAAAGGAACTTCTTTAACTTTTATTGGAGTTTCAGCAGCTGGACCAAGTGGAAAATCTGCACCGATTGGAGGATTGTCCTTCAAGTTAATTTAATAACTAAAACTATTTGGTATGTTAAAATGTATAAAAATAATCGCTTTACAACTAATATTTTTTATTGGTTTATCAACTACTGTTTTGGCTCAACTTCCTAGTACAGGAGTTTCGTCTTCAGGTGTTTTAGATGGTGTTTATGTGCAAGAACATATACCAACTAAAAGAGTTATTCAATATCCACATTTGAGAGAAGCCGATGTTATGTGGTCTAAGAGGGTTTGGAGAACCATTGATTTACGTGAAAAGATTAATCACCCCTTATATTACCCAGAAGAACCATTAGCAGATCGTATGTCTTTGTTTGATGTCATTAGATATGGAGTTTTTGAGGAAGGAAGTTTGACTATCTATGACCTTACGGCAGATTTTGATGACAAGTTTAGATTCCCTGTTAAGCCATCTAACGGAAATATTAATGATCCGGCTTTTGTGAAACGTCTGAATGAATTTTTTGGAACCGTTTCCCAAGTAGCAAGACTTGACCCGGCAACAGATGAATTTGTCTATGATGATAATGGAGATCAAATATACGATAGTGTTGCAGAGCCTTATACGTCTAGAGATATCATTCGTTATGAGATAAAGGAAGATTGGTTCTTTGATAAGCAGAGATCTGTTATGGACGTAAGAATCATTGGAATTTCTCCGGTTGTATACTTTAGGAATGAGGAGACAGGTGACATAATGGGACCAAAAAATTTATTTTGGTTGTACTTTCCTGAATGTCGTTATGTCTTTCAAAACTTCTTTGTGTACAATACATCTAATGATGCTATGCGTATGTCGTTTGATGATTTATTCTGGAAAAGACAATTTTCTAGCTATATTCACAAAGAAACAAATGTGTTTGATAGAAACGTGAACCCTAGTTGGGATGGTCTTGATGCTCTTTTGGAATCTGAAAGGATTAAGCAAGAGATGTTTAAGATTGAACATGATGTTTGGCATTTGTAAAAAGAACTATTATTGAATTAAGTTAAAATACCTACTGAAATGTGGGTATTTTTTTTTGTGTAAAATAGAATATGATTTCAGCAAGTAAAATTTCTTTGTTTCTAGGAGGTAAAGAACTATATTCAAATGTCTCTTTTCAAATAACTAAGGCGGATAAAATTGGTTTAACAGGCAAAAATGGGGCAGGTAAATCAACATTACTTAAATTAATTACTGGGGAGTTTAAAATAGATGAAGGCAATCTATCTGTTGCGAAGGAAACGAAAGTTTGCTATTTGCCACAAGAAATTATGTCCTCTTCAATTCGACCAGTTTTAGAGGAAGTTCAGGCTGCCAATGAGGATATAGTAGAGATTGATAAGAAGTTGGAGGAGATCAACCACCAGTTAGCCACAAGGGAGGATTACGAGTCGGACTCTTATATGCAGTTGTTAACGGATATTAATGAACTAAACGAAGAGTTTCTTTTAAAAGGTGGTCAAAGTGTTGGTGAGCAGGCGGAAATGATTCTTAAAGGACTCGGTTTTTCTTCTTCCGAACTTTTTAAACCCTTTAATGAATTTAGTGGCGGTTGGCAAATGCGCGTAGAATTGGCTAAGTTACTTGTTCAAAACCCTGATGTTTTGCTATTGGATGAACCTACCAATCACCTTGATATTGAATCGATTCAATGGTTGGAGAATTATTTGAAAAAATTTTCTGGGGCTATTCTACTAATATCACATGATAGAATGTTTTTAGATGCAATTACGACCAGAACAATGGAAATTAATGCTGGAAAGGTATATGATTACAAGCTTAGTTACTCAAAATACCTGGTAAAAAGGGAAGAGGAATTAATTCTTCAGCATGCAGCTTACAAAAATCAACAGAAGGAAATTGAAGATACAGAAAAATTAATTAATAAATTCAGAGCAAAAGCGAGTAAAGCTTCTTTCGCCCAATCATTGATTAAGAAACTGGATAAAATGGATAAAATTGAGATTGATGAAGTGGATTCTTCGGCACTCGCTTTTAAATTTCCAGAACCGATTCAGTCGGGAAAGATTGTTGCAGAAATAAAGGCTGTTTCTAAGAATTTTACGGATAAAAAAATATTTTCTAATCTTGACTTTACGATAGCTAGAGGGGAGAAGATTGCATTGATTGGAAAAAATGGAATGGGTAAGTCTACGCTAATAAAAATGCTGGTTGGAGATACATCTTATTCAGGAGAAATGAAACTAGGACACAATGTAAGTGTCGGATATTTTGCTCAAGATGAAACTACCAAGCTAGATGGCAATAAAACGGTTTTGGAGACTATTGATGATGTAGCGGTTGGAGAAGTTAGAAAAAAGGTAAGAGCAATTTTAGGGTCTTTTTTGTTCAGAGATAGCGATGTTGATAAAAAGGTAAAAGTGTTATCCGGTGGAGAAAAAACTAGATTAGCATTATGTAAATTATTATTAGAACCGTATAATTTCTTAATCTTAGATGAACCAACCAATCATCTTGATATCGTTTCTAAAGATGTGTTAAAGGAGGCCTTGAAAAAGTATACAGGAACCCTTTTACTTGTTTCTCACGATAGAGACTTCTTAGATGATTTAACAGAGAGAATTTATTATATCAAGAATCATGGAATCAGTATTTATTTTGAAAAAGTAAATTATTTCTTAAACAATCTAAATATCGAAATACAAGAAGCTGCATCACCAAGTAAAAATGTAGCAGAAAAGAAGAACTCAGGAAACTCGTATAAAGAGAAAAAACAAGCTAAAAACGATTTACGTAAGCTTAAAAATCGATTCTCTAAAGTAGAAAACGAAATAGAAAGTCTGGAAACTGCAGTGAAGCATATAGAAACAAAGGTTGGTAATATGGACTACTCTTCTAGCAGTGATGCCGACGAGTTGTTTAATGAGATCAAAGAAAAAAGAGATAGATTAGACGAATTGATTATTGAATGGGAGAGTCTAACAGAAAAAATCGAAGAATTATCTTCTATTGTCAATTAGTGTGGAATCATATTCTCCATCGCTATAGGTGCCATGAAAGATTAAAACTTCATTTTTGTTCCACTCTTTTGCATCTCCATGGTACTTATTTTTTTTAAAAGTTGTTTCCGATCGTTTTGTTCCAGATTCATAATACTTGGTTAAAACCCCTTCAACTTTTCCTTCGTTGTAGTTTATTGTTTCTAAGGTATCTCCATTTTTATTCAGCTTAAAACACATTCCAGTAAAAGGAGATTTTCGATTTTCAATGTAGAAATGGTTGTATAAATTGTCTAATATCAGTTTGTCACAATTACATTTTATACTCATCTCAGAATTTTTCCCTTCTGATTTACAAGCATAAAGTAAGGCCAATAAAACGAATATGATGAGGATGTGTTTCATGAAATTATTTTGTTTTTATTAATTTATAAATTCCAAATCCTATTGCAAAAAGCCCTACAACTACTCTAAGTATATCAAGAGTTTCCCAGGTATCTGCTTCGCCTAAAGAAATTGATTTAAGTAGTCTAGTAATCAATAACATTAATCCAGCTACAATCATAAGAATCGAATTCAATGGCTTAAATTCTTTTTTTTCGTTATTTGTATTAGTCATCAATAATTAATTTAGATTTTCTAAGGAAAATAGTTAAATTATTTATTTAACTAGCAATTTCATCCCATATTTAGATGCAATAGGTATAATGTTGTCGCTGTGATATTTCTCCCTGTTTAGTCCCTGATAAAAATATAACCCTTGCTATCATTACAGATAACAAGGGTTATTCGTACCCACGGAGGGAGTCGAACCCTCACGCACATAGTGCACTACGACCTCAACGTAGCCCGTCTACCAATTCCAGCACGTGGGTATGTTGCAAATATAGAAATAGGGTGGATATTATAGATATAATAATAAATATTTTACTTTGCAATTGATAAAGTTTTATGCAAAAAAAAAGCCTCTCCATAAATGGAAAGGCTTTTTGTGATTCAGCTGGGGTTCGAACCCAGGACCCCATCCTTAAAAGGGATGTGCTCTACCAGCTGAGCTACTGAATCAAGATGTTAAACATCGTCTAACGATTTTCTGCTAGCGGCTGCAAATATACTAGCATTATTTAATTTCACAAGTTCGGAATAAAAAAAAATAAAAGAATATTTCTAGCTTTGTTGTCCAAAACCTTTTTTAGCTGTATTTAACGGATAAAAAGAATAATTAAACAGTATGAAATTCAGTGTTATAACGGCAGAAATTACGCAGAAACTAATAAATGTCGTTGGAGATAATTATTGCTTTACTGAAAAAAATAGTTTAGAAGATTATTGCCACGACGAAACGGAGGATCTAAATTTCCCTCCCGAAGTTGTAGTTAAACCGGCAAATACACATCAAGTAAGCGAGATTATGAAACTAGCATCTATGTATAATATTCCGGTTACTCCCTGTGGTGCAAGAACGGGGCTGAGTGGTGGTGCTTTGTGTGTTCATGGAGGGATATCACTCTCAATGGAAAGGTTTAGTGAAATAATTGAAATTGATGAAAATAATCTTCAGGTAGTTACGCAAAGTGCGGTTATTACGCAAGAATTACAAGAAGCTGTTCAAGAAAAAGGATTGTATTATGCTCCAGATCCAGCCAGCAGAGGAACTTGCTTTATCGGGGGCAATATTGCTGAAAATTCGGGGGGACCTCGTGCATTAAAATATGGAGTTACAAAAGACTTTGTGCTCAATCTTGAAGTGGTATTGCCAAATGGAGAAATAATAGAAACAGGTGCGAATACCCTGAAAAACTCAACGGGATATAACCTTACTCAATTAATGGTAGGTAGTGAAGGAACTTTAGGAATAGTTACTCAAGCTACTCTTAAGTTAATTCCTTGCCCAAAGCGCAATATGTTGATGTTAGTTCCTTTTTCATCAGCAGAGAAAGCTTGTGAGGCAGTTTCTGCAATTTTTAAAGCTGGTATTACACCTTCAGCTTTGGAGTTTATGGAAAGAGATGCAATTAAATGTACGATGGACTTTACAAAAGAAAGTCCAATTGAATTAAAAGACAATGAACAAGCACATTTACTGATTGAAGTCGACGGAAACGATTCGGAGGTCTTATTCAAAGAATGTGAGGTGATTGCTTCGGTTGTTGAAGATTTAGAATGTGGAGAAATAATGTTTGCTGAAACAGAAGCACAAAAGGAAGCTCTATGGTTTTTGAGAAGAAGGGTAGGCGAAGCTGTTAAAGCTACTTCGATATATAAAGAAGAAGATACCGTAGTGCCGAGATATCAACTTCCTCAATTGCTAAAGGGTGTAAAGGAGATAGGGAATAGGTATGGCTTCAAATCTATTTGCTATGGGCATGCGGGTGATGGTAATCTTCATATCAACATTATTAAAGGGAACATGAGCGATGATGCATGGAATAATGAATTAACGAAAGGTATAAGAGAGTTGTTTGAACTAACAGTCGCATTGGGAGGTACGCTTTCTGGAGAACATGGAATTGGTTATGTTCAGAAACAATATATGGACATTGCTTTCACAAAAATAGAATTAGAATTGATGAAGGGAATAAAGAAGGTCTTCGATCCAAAAGGAATCCTCAACCCAGGAAAAATATTTGCATAAAAAAAAAGCCACATAGATGTGGCTTTTTTTATTGTGATAAGAAATAATGTTATTTAATACCCTGCATCCATCTTTTCATTACCGGAGAAACAATAAATGCAAGTATGGCAAACATGAAAGAAATTAATGCTATTTGAGCAAATATTTTGGCATAGGTAGCAAGACCCCTGATTGGAGCTACTTGCCTTTTGTGATTTTCTAGTGCTGAGTTAAATTGGAAAGCAGCCTCAGCCCATTCTGGATTTTCTTTTATCATTGCAGTTTCTAGAGCAATTAATTCTTCTGCTTTTGATTTCCATTTTTGGGTAACTTTCTGTAATTCATGCTTTCTTTTCTCTTCGGTTAGCATTGTATCTTTTTCACTCAATAAATCATATGCTTCTTCGAAAGAAGGCATATTAGCTTTCTCCTGGAAAACTTGATTGTAAGCATGATATTTCGCTATTAAAGTAATGTCTTCAAAACTATTTAGAGTTACCAATGTTGGAGTTATTTTATTAGAAGCTTCCACTATTTGTCCTTTCGCTGCTATCCAAGATTCATTCACACTATCCATCAAATCAAATGTTTTGTTATAAGCTGCTAATTGAGCTGTCTCTGGGTATTTAAATCGATTATTGTTAGCAGTATACAGCGTATCTGTTGCCTTGAAAGCTATTTCAGCCGAGGTTAATGAGTCTGTATATTTGGAAATCGGGCCAAATGTTTCTTCTTTTAAAACGGTGGTAATTCCATTTGATTCAATAGAAACACTTTTCCAATGAATGTTTGTGTCTACAATTGCACCATGCGCTTTATCGTATTCATAGCTAAATTCTCCAACAGCATTTTGATCACACCCTGAAGCCCACGTCGCAAAATTGAAAAACAAATTATCTTCTTGTACATATTCTGTTTCACTAACAGAAGGAATCGTCATTTTGGCGATAACTCCTGATATATGATGAGCAAATGATGAAGATAAAAACCAAACCCCCATCATAAAGGATACAAGAAAGGCAGGAGACAACTCAGTAACTTTAGATAATCCAATAGGCGATGCAAATAACTCACCAGTAGTTATTAATAAATAACCCAACATTAGAAACATCATAGGAACTAATCCAGTTGTACCCATGTACGGAGCACTCATTGCAAAAATTAAAAACCCTATTCCTAATTGCAATATTCCTAAACCAAATTTAATAGTGGTATTCGGGTTTTTCCGTTTTTTATCTAACCATACCCACATCATGGAGAATGGAACAGCTAGCAAGATAATATAACCTGCATTTATCGAATTGGTTTGCGCTGCATTTAATAGAACAAGGTCAACATTTTTCTCAGCAAATAATGTTAATGATGAACCAGCTTGCTCAAAGAAAGACCAAAATATTGTGATAAAGAACGTCAGAACTATAATAGCTCCTAGCTTTTTAACATCTGACTTATTTAACTTAGTAGCAGACAAATAAAATAAGTAAATAATAACCAAACTCAATAGCGACCAAAGTAAGAATTCCATCAATTTAAGATGTACAAAAGGAACTTCAATTTCACTTTTGTTTACTAAAAATGCAAATACAGGCACTGAAGCAAAGGCTGCAGCATAAATCCACACTAGAATATTAAACCCTCCATATTTTTTTTCGTTATAAGGAGCTGGTTGATGCCCTTGATCTCCAAAAACATTCTTTCTGTCCCCTCTCCAAAATACAACTATACCGGCAAGCATTCCAATACCCGCAGCAGCGAATCCATAATGCCATCCATACGAATGCCCTAACCATCCGCATACCAATGGGGAAAGGAATGCACCAAGGTTAATTCCCATGTAGAAAATTGTGAATCCAGCATCTCTTCTCTTATCCCCTTCATTGTAAAGGTTTCCAACCAATGTGGAAATGTTTGGTTTAAAGAATCCATTACCAATTATTAATAAGCCTAACGATAAAAAGAATATGGACTCACTTTCAAATGCCATGGTAAAGTGTCCAACGCACATCAAAATTCCACCGAGCATTACGGAGTTTTTCTTTCCAATTACTCTATCGGCAAGCATTCCTCCAATTGCTGGAGTAAAGTACACCAAAGCCCCATAGGCTGCATAAATAGAAAATGCAACCTCTTCACCGTTCATTAAGTCCTTGAAGAGTTGAGTGGATAAATACAGAACCAATAAAGCTCTCATTCCATAGAAACTAAAACGTTCCCACATTTCAGCAAAAAATAAATAAAATAGCCCTTTAGGGTGTCCGAACATCTCACCTTGCTCGTTTATTTCTAGATCTCCGTTATTTTCAGTCACTTCACTCATAATTTATATGTGTTTTTTAAGAAGCTCCGAAATTACATTTTTTTTTTGAAATGATATGTAGAGAATCAGTTTTGAGCGATATCTTTCACTATTCTATCTAAATTAATTAATTTCTGTCTGAAAAATTATGGGATTGTTGGCTTCTTAATGATATTTTTGTCAGCCTAAATATAATACCATGAAACTAATACAACTTCCCACGTTACTATTTATTCTGTTATTTTCTTCTTGTGGAGTGTCAGAAAAAGAAGATGTGCTGGATGCTTCTATTGTTGCTCAAGAACCCAATGTGTGTGAGAGAATTTGGTCCGAAGATGAAATAGATTATCATACATTATCCAATTATATGGATGTATATGTTTCGCATATACATTTAGACGTTGAAATTTCATTTGATGAGAAAAAATTATTCGGTAGTGCTACTCACACTATTGAGAATCCTTGCAATAAAGACATAATTGTTTTTGATTCTCGATCTTTAGATATTACATCAATTACCCTAAATGATGGAGAGGAAGCTACTTATGAAATCGGAGAATTGGATGAGCTTTTGGGGCAATCAATTACGGTGCACATAAATGAAAACACCGAGTTGGTAACCATTAATTATTCTACAACTAATGGAACTAGAGCATTAGATTGGTTAGTGCCTGCTCAAACAGCAGGAAAACAGAACCCGTTTATGTATACGCAAGGTCAGGCTGTATTAACAAGAACGTGGCTTCCATGTCAAGACACTCCTGGGCGAAGAATAACGTATTCTGCAAAAGTGAAAGTTCCTAATCACTTAATGGCAGTAATGAGTGCTTCAAATCCTACAGTTAAAAATGAATCTGGGGTTTATGATTTTGAAATGAAT
>JAQWQH010000187.1 GCA_029244805.1 Flavobacteriales bacterium | reverse complement strand
AAATTCACAGATCAAATTCAAAAAAGTAAAATGAAAAATAGAATTCAAGTTGTTCGCAATGAATTCACAATGAAAAAAGTTCGGTCCACATTCAAATTAATGGACAATTCAAAATCATTTACAAACCATGTATTAGATTATTCCAATGAAATTGATGCTGATATGATTGCAATTGCCCATTATTCTGAAAAAATTATAGCCCAATTAGATAACTTTACTCAAAATATTATTACGAACAAAAAGCAAACGCCTGTATTGATCATTAAAGGTATTGAAGCTACCGTTGGATCTTTTTAGAAACTAATTTACAACTGCTTTTGGAACCGTATTATCGAGATTATTCATTCTGATAATGTAAATTTAATATACTTTTGAAAATATTTTTACTAAGATATTTCATATATTAGTGGGTATGAAATACCTTATCACAATATTTCTATTGTACAGCCTTACTATAAACTCGCAAACTTCTCCTAGTCAGCCAATGAATGGACCCGGAGGAATGGGTTATATGCACGGAAGCGTTATTCAGAACAATTTTACGAGCCTTTTTACCGGTGACGGTTACTGGTTATTTGAACCTGACCAACCCAAACCCGATTCAGCTGATGTTGTCATATTTAATCATGGCTGGGGGGTATATAACCCTGGCCCTTACGGACAATGGATTGAGCATCTTGTAAGAAAAGGTAATATTGTGATTTTTCCAAAATACCAGCAAAATGACGGCACTTTCTTCTCTACCTACACACCAAATGCTGCTACAGGAATTATAGACGCTTTTGATGAACTAAACGCAAACGTAAATAGAGTGAAACCACGAATGAATCATATTGCAATGATTGGACATTCCTTTGGTGGCGTGATAACAGCAAATTTAGCCATTGAATATAACTCTTACGGAGTTCCAAAACCTAAATGTTTCATGCTATGCGAGCCGGGACCCGGAACATCTTCTGGTCATTTGCCCACCTATTCCGATATGGATACTGATTATAAAACGCTCATCATAGTTGGTGATGATGATATTATAGTTGGGAATTCTTTTGGTAAAATGATTTTTGATTCAACGAATATTCCTACATCTCAAAAAAATTATATTATACAGTATGCGGACAACCCTCCCACCATTGAAGCAACACATAATGAACCTTTGGCAGCAAACAACAACTATGATGGAGGAACAATTGCCACTGTAATAACTGCTGCTTACGTTGCTAGTAAAGAGGATGCGGTTGATTATTATTGCTATTGGAAACTAGCAGATGCCCTATTGTCATGTACGTTTTACGGTACCGATTGTGAATATGGTTTTGGTGATACTCCTGAACAAAGATTTATGGGGAATTGGAGCGATGGAAGCCCTATAACAGAGCTAGAAGTATTTCCAAAAGTAAACGGAATTAAGGAATCAGTTACGTCAAAAAATTCTTTTTACCCAAATCCGGCAAGCTCTATTATTCATTTCGAAAAAGAAGTAGCTGAGGTAAGTTTATTTAATTTGGAAGGAAAGGTTGTTTTTTTTACGAAAAAAGTTCAGCAAATAAATATTAGCAATCTAGCTAGAGGTGTTTATGTATTAAAAATTGAAAATACCTTTCAGAAACTAACTATTCAATAAAGCTTTTAACTGCCAAATCGTAAGATTTTAGACCCAATCCAGCAATTACTCCTTTACAATTTTTTGCCATCAATGATATATGCCGATATTCCTCACGTGCATAAACGTTACTTATATGAACTTCAATAACGGGTATTTGAATAGCTTCTACTGCATCTGCTATTGCGACTGAAGTATGCGTATATCCTCCTGCATTAAAGATGACACCATCGTATGTAAACCCTACTTCATGCAATTTATCAATCAATTCTCCTTCAACATTACTCTGATAAAACTCAAAATCTATTTCCGAAAATTTCACTTTTAATTTATCATAATACGCAACAAAAGTTTCTGCTCCATATATGGAAACATCTCTTGTTCCTAGCAAGTTTAAATTAGGACCGTTTAAAATTAACAATTTCATTTCTCTATTTTACATATTCCTTTTTACGAACCAAAGCATATTGCTCGTTCTCTAATTCCAAATAACCATGCTCATAAACAAAGAAATAAGTCTTACCTTGGTTTGTTTTGTAAACATTTGTGTAATAGTAGAAATTAAATCCATCTAAAAGTAATTCTTCTTTCGTTGTCTTAGATTTTTATTTGGGGTTTAACTTTTCTAAAATTCTTCTATTCTTTCTGAGAATTGTATTTACTTTCCGCACATACTCATTAGAGTCTCTATTTTCTCTATTATTATATATGTTTCGGCATTGATCGTTACAAAACTTTTTATCGATTCGTCCCATCAATTCTGATTCACATTCCAAACATTTAGTCACTTCCATTCTACTAGAATTTAAATCAAATATAAGTAAGATAAAAAGAAATTAAAAGGAGTAAACTTACTCTGCTACCACAAAAATATTCTTCGCGTCACTTAATCGTAAACTTAATGTATAGTCAGAAACCCTAATCGCTATAGGATCACCGAAAGGAGATATCGCATCAACACGAACTTTTTCACCTGGAATACAACCCATTTCCATCAATTTTAGCGACAAGCTGCTATCTTTAATTTTATTAATGATGGCGCTATCACCTTTTAGCAGATTTGACAATGGTTGTAATTTCATAATAGCAAAAATAAGAAAGATGTAGAGTATTGCAATACCATAAATAAGGTATATTCTTGAAAAAGCCTATTCTGATTGGTTTTGGGGACTGAACATGAATTTCTTTGGACTAACCAAATTAGACTTTACCGCAAACATTACAATTCCTGCAGTGTTGTTAACTCCAAGCTTTTTCATAATATTTTTACGATGGGTATTAACCGTATGATTACTTATGTAAAGCACAACGGATATTTGGGCATTTGTATATCCTTCTGCGATTAATTTTATTACTCCTAATTCTCTTTCAGAAAGAGAAATAGGTTCGCAAGACAAAGCATCAAATTCAACATCATTCACATTAATTTTCTCCCCACGCATCAATTCCACCAATTCACCGCAAAAGAATTTCTCTCCTTGAGCTGTCGCTAAAACAGAATCCGTAATTTCTTTTATAGAACAATCCTTTTTTATATGACTATCCACTCCAATTTTAACAGCAGATATTATTGTCTTACCACTGCTATTGGGGGTAATACCTATAAATTTTGCTTTTAAGCTTTTTAACCCAATTTTCGGAATAATATCAATGGAAAAATCCTTTGAAGCATAGTCAATTAAAACAACGTCAGGGTTTAGCTCTTCCACTTTTAGCATGAGCTCTTCAGAAGATTTGGCTTCTCCCAAAACCTCAATTTCTTTTGAGGTTTTAAACATCGCCTTTAAACCTAAACGAGCTAAGTCACTTCCGTCCGCTATTAGTATTTTAATCTTCAATTTGATACTTAATTAATACAAATATACGTTTCATTTGTCAAT
>JAQWQH010000079.1 GCA_029244805.1 Flavobacteriales bacterium | reverse complement strand
TTCAGTTATTTCACCCGAATTGGCGCTTTCATTTTCTATGTTTTGTAGCGTAAACTTTAATAAGCGGAGCGCATTTTCAACTTTTACAACTTCAGAATTCACTGTATTATGGGCTAACTGAAACACATCCTTTATTTTACTAACCAACTCGTTTTCTATTAAATGCCCCACAACTTTGCGCACATTTATCTTCGAAGGTATTAAATCATATTGCTTATTTTCAAACTGATTTATCTGCTTCGCGGATAATACTTCGGAACTATCACAATATTTGTTTACACTTTTATCTACTTTTTGTGTTATTGATTTTATCAAATTATCAACATTTATTGTGTTGGACACAGATAATAACTTTGCTTCAAATTCACCCAAATTTTCCAAGCTTATCCCATCTATTTGTTCTTCGATACGATTAAACAAATTCAACGATGAATGAATAAAACCTTTGTCTATATGGCTTGCGGATTGATTAACAAATGGAATTAATGTTTTTCTCACCTGTTTCAATTGAATATTGACAAGAAGCTGATTAGTAAAATATTTTTGATTTGAATCCCAATGTCCAGGATATGAAGCAATTGACAGAAAGGCATTTTTAATTACTTTTCCAGTTCTTTCTTCCTCCCTATTTGATGACAAATTATTGACATCTAATTTATCTACATCAACGGTAATTGAGTTACAAAATATTCTTCCCAGCGAATTTAGCTCTTGTAAAAAGGTTCCTTTTTCTTTTTTAAACTGAATTGAAAGTAAGTCTTTTAGATCATTTAACCCATCAACCTTTTCATTATCAATAGACCAATCTTTTAGTGTCTTATTTATAATAAAACTGGAAAGACCCAGCACATTTAATTTTGTCTTAAAATGATATAGATAGGAATTCTCAAAATGATGCTGCACAATCTTAGCAAAACGAATATTTTGCTTCTTTTTCCGTAAATATTTCTTTTTCAGTCGCGCTAATTTCGGAGCATCTTTCGGGTCCGGCTTCAATTCTTCCCTTGTATATAATCTCTCTATGGTTGTTGGAGATAATTCTACGAGTTTTCTTATTGCTTTTACATGCGACTCTATCCCAATTGATATTGCTATAGTAATTTTTCCTATGCGATTATCAACAATATCCTCTAAGAGCTTCTGTTCAATTTCTAAAGCTTTTTGAATGGATGGACTATCCTCTGCTTTCAACCTCTCTTTGAATAAAGCTATATAACTGCTCCATACGTCAAACCAAGTATCATAAACACGATTGACAAACGCAATATTGAATGCTTGAATTTTATCGTCAATTATTGTTATTTTTTTATCTAATAAATCATAACCCGGCAACCCAAGAACAACCGTTTCAGTTTTTTCAATTTGTAAAGAGGCAAATTCTTCTTTTTTGTATTTCATTTCAAGTAAAGGGTCAAACCCTTCCTCATCGTAAAAATGAGATGATGCTTTTAGCAATAATGTTGTACCCATTACATCTAAAAAAGCATTTGTATTTTCAACAAATGTATTTTCCTTTCCCTCTTCTATTTCAGGAATATTCAATAATATTAAATCGGCTTCAAAAGAATTTATTTTTACTACCTCGTAAAATCCTTTTTTCTCCAATTCATTATTAACAATTTCTAGTTCGGCATCAACTCGCAAAGCTTCTAGTCTTTTTCTAACAGCATCCTCTACAATTAATTTTTGACTATTGTCATTATTCACATAGAGAATCCTAACATGCGTATTGCTCCAATCTGGCGAAGCCAATAACATTCTTACTAATTGCAAAGCCAAGTCGCTCTCTTGATTTATTTCTTTCCACCAAATGTCAATTCTCTTGTATTGACCAAATCCTTTTTCTTTATCGTAATCAAGATACAAAACGTTATAGTCCAACACTCCCAGTTTTTTCGTCATTTGAGAAAATCCAATAGGATGCTTGGTGTTTCGCGCCCAGCCCATCATTACTGTATTAGGCTCTACTCCCGAAAAGCCATATGTACTTGCTATGGCCTCAATACCTTTAAAGATATTCTGACATTCTTGTTTTCTATGAAAAATAGAATCATCACAACCATCATCATTGACAGCTTGCTCATGTTTAGGAAACAATACTTCTGCGCTTGGTGTTTCTATCAAATCAAAATTTGATATCATACCTTTTCTTCCAGCGATAGATTTACTAAAACCTAATAAGTGGGGACGCGCAGCTGTTCCTCCGCTAAACAACAATATATTCGGTTCCCAATTTCTTTTGTGTGTTGATTTCTTTCCTAAGTTTTTTAATCCAATCTTAACAACTGAAGACCAAACGCTTTGCCAAACATCTCCTGAGCCCAATTCTAATTGCCTTCTGGTTAACCATATAAAAACTAAGGCCATTATCGCTACAGATATTAAAGCAGCAGCTAGGTTTAATTGTACCATTAATAAAAAAGTAGCGATGGTTCCAATTAAAGGAACAAATAAAGATATTTTGAATTTAGGTCGAAAATCCGGGCTTGCCCATTGTTCCAGAAAACAAGAGAGATTAATAAACATGTAGGCAGCCATATAGAACATGGCAACTATTTCAGCAATTACATTTAATTCCCCAATTAGGATTCCAGCTTCTGCAATTACAAAAGTAAGAATCAAGGCATTTCGAGGCTCATTGTCATTTCCAACTCCTCTTCCAAAGATATTTGGCGTAATTTTATCGAGTGACATTGCCTGAAGAATACGCGGAGCTCCCAATATACCGCCCAAAGCAGATGACAATGTTGCACCCCATATCCCAACAATTACGAGCCCGGGAACTAATCCAAACTGAACCAAAGCATTATTGTTGTTGATTAATTCTGCCTGTGGTATAGAATAATGAATAAATACAGATAGCACAATATAGACTAACAAACCTACAACTACCGCTGACATTGTTCCCCAAGGAATTGCTTTTTTGGGATCTTTTAAATCACCGGACATTGCAACACCCGCGGTAAACCCAGTTACAGCAGGAAAAAAAATACCAAACAAAGTTGAGAATCCTACAGTTGATCCTTCCACATGAGAAGTATCAAATCCTTTACCTTCACTAGTTCCGAGGAAAATTGAGATCAAGGAAAGAATAATTGCAAAAAGAATAAAATATTGCGATTTAATAGCAATACTTGTAGAGATATAAGCAATTGTCACAATAACTAGTAGTGCGATTGACCCGATAATCCTAAGGTGATTGGTTGTAATCTCTTCAATATTCAAATAATCAGAAAGAACAACCATAGCACTTTCACCAAATCCAATTAGATAAAGAGCTATACTTAATGCAGTTGCAACAAATAGAGTAATCCCAATTGCTCCTCCAATAGGTAAACCAAGGCTACGGGATAGCATATAATATATACCTCCAGCTTTTATCTTTTTATCCGTAGCAACTGAAGAAACACTTAATCCCGTGGTAACAGATACAATATGAGCAAGAAGTATTATGGAAATTGTAGTAAATAAGGCTCCTGCATTACCTACAACCATGCCCAAACGCATGTACATAATTACACCTAATATTGTTAATATCGATGGTGTAAATACGCCCCCAAATGCTCCAAATTTCTTTCCCTGCGACATTGTTGCCTCTAAGTTATATTAATGTTTCAAATTCAACGCTACTTAGACGCTAAATATGCGAAAAGGTTATACCTAAAGACCATTAATTTGTAGTTTAGCAGTATGAGTGTTTTCAAAGATTTAAAAGTTGTGGAACTAGCAAGTGTACTTGCGGGGCCAGCAGTCGGAATGTTTTTAGCTGAACTGGGGGCTAAGGTTATTAAGGTCGAAAACAAAAAAACCAATGGAGATGTCACACGAAACTGGAAATCTTCTGAAGAAAAAACAGAAAACCTATCTGCTTACTTCTCAAGTGTTAATTGGGGAAAAGAACATCTCTTTTTAGATTATACTGATGCAAATGATTTTTCCCAATTACGGTCCCTTTGTAAAGAAGCTGATGTCATTATTTGTAATTTCAAATATGGAGATGCTCAGAAGTTTAACCTTACTTATCTCGATATACATAAGACAAACAACAAAGTAATTTATGCACAGTTGAACGGATTTAAAAGCCAACCCGAACGCGTTGCTTTTGATGTTGTATTGCAAGCTGAATGTGGTTATATGCATATGAACGGACAACCAGACACACCTCCAACTAAAATGCCTCTAGCTTTAATGGATATTTTGGCTGCACATCAGTTGAAAGAAGGCATTTTAGTGGCTCTGCTGAAAAAAGAAAAAACTGGAAAAGGAAGTTTAGTTGAGACCTCATTGGAAGAGGCTGCATTAAGCTCTTTGGCCAATCAAGCAACTAACTGGCTAATGAACAAGGAAATACCGCAAAGAATTGGATCAATGCATCCAAACATTGCTCCTTATGGAGATATTTTCACTACTAAAGACAACAAACTATTGGTAACTGCAATCGGTTCTACCAAGCAGTTTGCATCGTTCTGCAATATACTAGGGAGAAGAGAAATAGCAATAGACACTGAATTTTCAAGCAACCAAAACCGATTGAAAAACAGAATTGCGTTGCAAGAAATACTCGGAACTTTAATTCGTGAACGTAATAGTGATGAACTAATTGCTCAATGTATAGAAAAAAGCATCCCAATAGGTGGTATCAAAAATATGAAAGAAGTTTTCTCTTCTAAAACAGCTCAAAATATGTTGCTTGAAGAAATCGTTAATGGTGAAAAAACGACACGAATAAAATCAATTGCTTTTAAAATTAGCTAGATTCGTTGGCACTATGCTCAGCTACTTCCTTCTGCACAGCCGCTAAATGATCACTACTTTTTTGATTATATTCTCTTACGAACTTTTTGACAGCTCTCGCTAATTTATCTGCATCTTTAGTACCTAATTGAGCTCCAAACCGAACTTCCTTTTCATTATAAAAAAAACGGACGGTTCCCTGGCCTATCACCCAAAATGAATCATTCATTGTTTTACTAAATCCCTTTGGGTTAAGCTCAAGCCCTTGAACATCCTTAATCCTACCTAACTGATAAGGCATAGCTTTACCAAAACCTTTTATGGACTTTTTTATGGTCATTATATCCTTATCAATTTTAATGAATTCCATTCCAGATTTTCGCCATAGATAAACTTTACCTATTCTAATTTCAAAAAACAGCCAAAAGATACACATCACTAGCAACATTAGCTTTTCTTCCTTGACAAAATCTCCTACAAAAAGAAAATAAAAGAAAACGCTTCCACAGATTGTCCAACCGACTAGCCACGTCAACAATAAGGTTTCCTTCCACTTATCAATATTCGTTGAAATTACAATTGTACTATAATCTTCATGGACTTTATACGATACTCTATCTCCGATTAATTTCATCTTCACAAAGGTAAAAAATATGACTATCAACAATCTGTTTTTTATTCTTTTATATAAATCATTATAATTTAATAATAGTTATTTAGTAATTTGGGCACGACTTTTGAAAGTCAATTGCAATTAATAAAATAAACAATGAAAAAGCTGCTCATCATTTTATCCTTAATATCCTATACATCACGAAACACAATATTTTGTCAAGAATATCAAGATTTATTAATATTGTACGTTGATGAAAATTATGAGAAATGCTTTGGAAAAGCATTACACTATACAGAGAGTGATAAGACCAAAAAGCATCCCTTGCCTTATTTATATGTTTCGATGGCATCTTTTGGAATGAGTCAAGATCATCAATACAGTGAAGACTGGCCAAAGGCCTACAGCACTGCTTTAAGTTTTGCGAAAAAATATAGAAAAAAGGATCCTGAAAACACTTACGCAGATGACTCCCAAGGTTATATCGATCAATTAAAAGAAATCATCTATGAGGATGTAGAGAACTATATGCTTACCAAAACTGAAAAAGGATACAAAAAAGCTTCAGGCATTCTGAAAAAGGCATGTGCTTTTGACCCAAAGGATTATGGAGCGATGTTGCTATGGGGACAATTAGAGATTTTGGTGAAAAATAAAGCAGAAGGAAGCAAAATAGTTCATACCGCTATTGATTCAATTAAAACAATTGGTGCCAATATTCAGTTTAGTGATTTAACACAAATACAGCAAAAATATTTACGGAAATCACTTATGGAATATGCTTTATTTACTGATGAAAATGACCATGCTAAAGCGATTGAAATAATCAGTATGGGCCAACCATTTTTCTATGAAGAAAGAGAAGATTGTTTGTTAGATGATAATGAAGAATTTAAAAAATTATACAACGAGATTACTGGGTAACCAAGTATTCTTGAATTGATTCATACATATATTCTAAATCCTTTCTGCTAGTGCAATATGGAGGAATCAGAACAACTACATTCCCCAATGGCCTAAGTATTATACCTTTTTCTAATAAAAAACTATAGGCCTCTTTTCCTTTACTATTAAAATAAGAACTTGCTCCATCAGCTTCTAGTTCGACCGCTGCTATCGTTCCAAAGCTTCTAGCGTTTCTAACTTTGGAATGATCTGAAATAGAATTAACAAATGCTTTTTGCATTTCGGAAATTGATTCAATATTTTGCCAAACATCCTCTTTTTCAAATAAATCCAACGAAGCATTTGCTACGCTGCATGCCAAGGCATTTCCTGTGTAAGAATGACCGTGCAAGAAAGTCTTTCCTTTATCGTCTGAATAAAAAGCTTGATAAATTTTATCTGACACTGCTGTAATTCCCATTGCCATAAATCCTCCAGTAATCCCTTTTGAAAGACAAACAATGTCTGTCTTATTTTCACAATGGTCTATCGCAAACATCTTTCCCGTTCTTCCGAACCCTGTAAAAACTTCATCAGAAATTGCAATAACTCCATATTGATTGCACAAACCTATTAATTCAGACAGCACA
>JAQWQH010000174.1 GCA_029244805.1 Flavobacteriales bacterium | reverse complement strand
CAATGTTGAAAATGCAAATCAAGTTCAGGAAAAAGCTATTTCGCTCGGTTTTAATACGACTGAAGTAAAACTTCTGTCATGTGATTTTGGTTTTGTGATTAATAAGGCCAAAATAGACAATAAATACAAAAAGAATAAGTTCGGTAATGGCAACAGAACTTCTTTGAAGTCCGAATTAAATAGTTTTAAAGTGAAAATAAACTCTGCTGACACTACCGGCTTTAAATCTTTAAAAGGTATTGGTTCCTATTATGCAAATAAAATTGTAAAATATCGGGCGGCATTAGGTGGTTTTACTAGTGTTGAACAGTTAAAAGAGGTTTATGGCATTCTTCCTGAGGTGATAGATCAAAATTTAAGTAGACTAATTGTTGATACAATCCGTGTGGTTAAGGTTAATATTAACACATGTGAAACAGCTGACTTAAAAAAGCATCCATACATTAATTGGAATATAGCTAACTCAATAGTCCAAATCAGGAAAAGTCAAAAGCCTTATGAAAGTATCGAAGGAATAAGGAAATCTGATTTGGTAAATGACGAAATATACCGTAAAATTGCACCCTATTTAAAAACAGAGTAGTATGATTTGTGTTTAATAGACGTTAAAATTATTGTACTAATAAAGGCTGAACAGTAAAATGTCATTACTAGAAAGATTAGATAAGGCTATTCGAACTATTCCGGACTTTCCGGAAAAAGGAATAATGTTTAAAGACATTACACCGGTTTTGGAGAATGCTGTTTTGTCAGCTGATATAGTTGATGAATTAATGCGTCAATGTGCGGACATAAAAATTGATGCAATTGCAGGAGTTGAAAGCAGGGGGTTTTTATTTGGGTTTTCATTGGCAATGAAATTAGGCGTACCCTTTATATTGATTCGTAAAAAAGGGAAGTTACCTGCTGAAACTATTTCGTATAAATATGATTTAGAATATGGCACAGCGGA
This sequence comes from Flavobacteriales bacterium, assembly GCA_029244805.1. Classification (GTDB taxonomy): domain Bacteria; phylum Bacteroidota; class Bacteroidia; order Flavobacteriales_D; family Parvicellaceae; genus CALSMU01. The sequence goes on along the minus strand of JAQWQH010000174.1, from coordinate 5,382 downwards.
AATTGAGTTGCATGTTGACTCTGTAGAAAAAGGAATGCATGTATTGATTCATGATGATTTGTTGGCTACAGGAGGAACCGCAGCTGCAGCTGCAGAATTAATTAAAAAAAGTGAAGGGGTGGTTTCAGGGTTTTCTTTCGTAGTAGAATTGGAGTTTTTAAAAGGAAAAGAAGCATTAAATAAATATTCTGAATTTAATAAGAGTATAATTAATTATTAATAGATAAAGTAATACGCGTAAAATGAATTTTGATCTTACAGAAAATGAGTTAATGATACAGCAAATGGTAAGAGATTTTGCTGAAAAAGAGATTAGACCTAATATCATGAAATGGGATGAATCGCAGGAATTTCCGGTAGATTTATTTAAAAAAGCTGGAGAATTAGGTTTAATGGGAGTGCTGGTTCCTAATGAGTATGGTGGAAGTGGATTTGGATACAATGAATATATTATGGTGATTCGCGAAATTTCAAAAGTTTGTGGGTCAATTGGATTGTCTGTTGCGGCTCATAACTCATTATGCACGAACCATATCTTAAAATTTGGAAATGAAGACCAAAAGAAAAAGTGGTTGCCAAAATTAGCGACTTCGGAATGGATTGGCGCTTGGGGTCTAACAGAGCCTGGTACTGGGTCGGATGCTGGTAGAATGAAATGCGTTGCTAAGCAAGATGGAGATCATTGGATAATTAACGGTTCAAAAAATTTTATTACCCACGGTAAGTCGGGAGATTGTATTGTTGTAATTGTTCGTACAGGAGAGCTTTTAGATTCCAGAGGAATGACGGCTTTTGTTGTAGAAAGAGGAACTGAAGGATTTAAAGCTGGCAAGAAAGAGGATAAGTTGGGAATGCGCGCTTCGGAAACCGCTGAAGTGATTTTTGAAAACTGCCGTGTACATAAAGATAATATGCTTGGGGCTGAAGGAGAGGGATTTATTCAAGCAATGAAAATATTAGATGGAGGAAGAATTTCAATTGGTGCACTAGCATTGGGTATTGCTGAAGGAGCCTTAAATGCTGCGGTCAATTATTCTAAAGAAAGAGAGCAGTTTGGAAAATCTATCTCGTCATTCCAGGGAGTTTCGTTTAAGTTGGCGGATATGGCAACTGAAACAGAAGCTTCAAAATTATTATTATATCAGGCTGCGGATAAATTAATGAAAGGTGAAAATGTAAATAAACTTTCTGCAATGGCTAAATATAAAGCTTCGGAGGTTGGAGTTGCCGTTTCAACTGAAGCAATACAAATTTTTGGGGGTTACGGATACATAAAGGAGTTTCCAGTAGAAAAGTTTTTTCGAGATTCTAAATTATGTACAATTGGGGAAGGTACTTCAGAGATACAAAAGTTGGTTATTTCAAGAGATTTATTGAAGGATTAAGATTAAAGCTTTGATAAAAAAGAAATTCTATTATCTTTGCAGTCCGTTTCGTACAAATAAACGGTAATTTAAGAAAAGAAAATTATTAAGATATGTTGCAAATACCTGTAAAAGAAGGAGAAAACATCGAAAGAGCACTCAAAAAGTATAAAAAGAAATTTGAGCGTACAGGTGTTTTAAAACAATTAAGAAAGCGTAAACAATTTATTAAGCCCTCTGTAGAAAGAAGAGCTGAGATAATAAAAGCGGTTTATGTTGAAAATATGTTTAGAGAAGACTAACATTTTTTAAAAACTTACGTAATAAGGGAGCATTGATGTCAATGTTCCCTTTTTTTGTTTATAACCTTCTATGATAAATAAGTTTTTAGAATATCTTGAATTTGAGAAAAGGTACTCAAAACATACGATAGTTTCTTATAAAACGGACTTGTTGCAGTTCCAAACGTATTTGCTTCTAGTTTTTGATTTAAATGCTGTAAATGCTACCCATGTTATGATTCGTTCATGGATGGTTAGCTTAGTGGAAAACGGAATTACTTCTCGAACAATTAATCGAAAAAAAACGGCATTACAGGTTTTTTATAAGTATCTAAAGGCAAAAGGGTTTTTGGAGAAAAGTCCAATGCAAAAAGTTGTGGCGCCTAAAGTAGAGAAAAGATTACCTCATTATGTAAAGAAGCAAGACATGGAGTCTTTGTTTTCTAAAGTTGAATTTACCAACGATTTTTTTGGATCTAGAGATAGGTTAATTCTAGAATTGTTCTATTGTACAGGAATGAGGTTATCGGAACTTATAGAGTTAAAAGAATTAAATGTTCTTAAAGATTCTGTAAAGGTGTTAGGCAAAAGAAACAAAGAGAGGGTGATTCCGGTTACGAGTGTTTTGCTGGAAAAGATTATTGATTACATTTGTTTAAAGCGGAAAGAGTTTCCTAAAAGCACTCATAATTTATTCGTGACAGATAAAGGGCAGAAATTATATCAAAAATTTGTTTATCGAAAAGTAAAGCATTATCTTAGTTTAGTAACAAGTCAGGGTAAGAAGAGTCCACATGTTCTGAGGCATACGTTTGCTACACACATGTTGGATAATGGAGCTGAGCTAAACGCAATAAAAGAAATGCTTGGTCATTCGAATCTTTCGGCAACTCAGGTTTATACCCACAACTCTATAGAGAAACTAAAAAATGTATATAAACAAGCTCATCCAAGGAGCTGAAATTAAAACTTAAATATTATGGACATACAGATTCAAGCAATTCATTTTGATGCAGACAACAAATTAGTAGTTTTTATTGAAGAAAAAGTAGAAAGGTTATCACAATATTTTGACAATATTATTGGTGCGGAAGTAAAGCTAAAAGTGGAGAAGGCTGGTAGTCATGAAAATAAGGTTATAGAGATTAAGATAGCAATACCTGGAAAGGATTTATTTGCAAGCAAGCAATGTAACTCTTTTGAGGAGTCTGCTGATGAGGCTGTTGAAGCTCTGCGAAGGCAAATTAAAAAGCATAAGGAAAAGCTAATGGCAAAGCATTAAGCGGATAATATTTTAGCATTTAGATAAAAACAAAAAAAATAAATAGGATTCTTTGCACACAAGGAAAACTTTAGTACATTTGCAGACCTTTTTACGGAAAGGTCTGTTTTTTTTGCTAAAAAGTTAGTGTAGTAAGCAGTAAGAAGCCGATGTAGCTCAGCTGGCTAGAGCAGCTGATTTGTAATCAGCAGGTCGTGGGTTCGAGTCCCTCCATCGGCTCTGAATGTATTGAAATGATAAACAATGATTAATATTCTTGATTGAGTTTTAATTATTAAGGCGAAAAGTTTATCAGAGTGTGGTCGAAGAAATGCCTTAATTCGATTTTTGTTAGTTCTTTAAATATTGTTGGGGGGATACTCAAGCGGTCAACGAGGTCAGACTGTAAATCTGATGGCCTAGCCTTCGAAGGTTCGAATCCTTCTCCCCCCACAAATGATTTTGGTGAAAGTTGCTGAATTTTTTGAATTTTCTGTTTTAGAAGTCAAATATTCAGTTACTTTTGTGCAAGTTAAGCGGGAGTAGCTCAGTTGGTAGAGCATCAGCCTTCCAAGCTGAGGGTCGCGAGTTCGAATCTCGTCTCCCGCTCAAAAAACCAAAAGGAGAATTGATGTATGTCAATTCTCCTTTTTTGCGTTCCAGAATGAGTGGTATCAGCCGATGTAGCTCAGGGGTAGAGCGTTTCCTTGGTAAGGAAGAGGCCATGGGTTCAATTCCCATCATTGGCTCAAACGAATAAATAAGTAATTAAAAGAAAAAGTAAATAATAAATAAGTAAAACTAAATTAAACATCATTAGATATGGCTAAAGAGAATTTCGAAAGAACCAAACCACACGTGAACGTAGGAACAATCGGACACGTGGATCACGGTAAGACAACACTTACTGCTGCAATTTCTAAGGTATTGTCTGATGCGGGTCTTGCTCAAAAACAAGATTTTGATCAAATTGATAATGCTCCAGAAGAAAAAGAAAGAGGTATTACAATTAATACTGCTCACATTGAATATGAAACGGCTGCTCGTCACTATGCACACGTAGATTGTCCAGGTCACGCGGATTACGTTAAGAACATGGTAACTGGTGCTGCTCAAATGGATGGTGCAATATTGGTTTGTGCTGCTACTGATGGTCCAATGCCTCAAACTAGAGAGCATATCCTTTTATCAAAACAAGTAAATGTACCTAGATTGGTTGTATTCATGAATAAAGTGGATATGGTTGATGATGAGGAGTTACTTGAATTAGTTGAAATGGAGTTGACTGATCTATTAGAGTCTTATGGTTTTAACGATACACCGATTTTACAAGGTTCAGCTTTAGGAGCTTTGAACGGTGAACAAAAATGGGTTGATTCTGTAATGGAGCTAATGAATACTGTTGATTCATGGATTGAAACTCCAGTTAGAGATACTGATAAAGCATTCTTAATGTCTGTTGAAGATGTATTTTCAATTACAGGTCGTGGTACTGTTGCAACTGGTGCAATTGAAACTGGAATCATCAGAACGGGAGATCCTGTTGAGATCGTTGGTTTAAGTGAAGAGCCTCAAACATCTACTGTAACTGGTGTAGAGATGTTTAGAAAAATTCTTGATGAAGGAAGAGCTGGTGAAAACTGTGGTCTTTTATTAAGAGGTATTGAAAAAGAAGCTATTAAAAGAGGGATGGTAATTGCTAAGCCAGGTTCTATTACTCCTCACAATAAATTTAAAGCTGAGGTTTATATCCTTAAGAAAGAAGAAGGTGGACGTCATACTCCATTTCACAATAAATATAGACCTCAATTCTACTTTAGAACTTTAGATGTTACTGGAACAATTAGCCTAGAAGCTGGTCGTGAAATGGTAATGCCTGGTGATAACGTAACTATTGAAGTTGAATTGATTACTGGAGTTGCAATGGATGTTGGTTTACGTTTTGCTATCCGAGAGGGTGGTAGAACTGTAGGTGCAGGTCAGGTGACTGAAATATTATAATAGTATTAAACTTTACTGTGATGAGAAAGGTACCTCTTTTAGGGGTTACCTTTTTCTCATATTACGGGTGTAGCTCAGCTGGCAGAGCACTGGTCTCCAAAACCAGGTGTCGGGAGTTCGAGTCTCTCCACCCGTGCTAATAAAAATGAAATAAGTGGCAGGAATTAGAACATATATTGAAGAAACTGTTTATGAGTTGACGCAGAAGGTTTCTTGGCCAACTTGGGAAGAGTTGCAGAAAAGCTCCATTATTGTCTTAATCACTAGTGTTATAATTGCACTAGCAGTATGGGTAATGGATTATGTTTTTGGAATTTGGCCGGGTGACTGGAAAGGATTGTTAGGATTTTACTATGATTTTATTAACCCAGCAGATGTAACCCCACAATAATGGTAAAGATGGCAGAAGTTAAGAAAAGATGGTATGTGATTCGTGCTATTAGCGGAAAAGAGAAACGAGTAAAAGAAATGCTCG
>JAQWQH010000169.1 GCA_029244805.1 Flavobacteriales bacterium | reverse complement strand
CTGGCTATGCCTTGGACAATCTCGTGGGTCATCTCAATTATTTTTCCAGGAACACCGAGGTCAGTTACAATTGAAAACCCAAAACAAGGAATTCCCATGTGACGCGCTGCAATCACTTCTGGGACCGTACTCATGCCTACCGCATCTGCTCCAATAATCCTCACGTAATTATATTCTGCAGGTGTTTCTAATGTTGGGCCTGAAAGTCCAGCGTATGTACCTTTAGATACTTTGATGTCATTGTTTTTTGCAATTTTTTCAGCTCTCGCAATTAAATTTAAGTCATACGGTTCACTCATATCTGGGAATCGAGGTCCTAGTTCTTCATAGTTTTTACCCATTAAGGGGTTGGTAGGAAATAAATTAATGTGATCTGAAATAATCATAATTTCCCCAACTTCAAAATCAGGGTTAACACCTCCGCTTGCGTTACTTACAAAAAGTGTCTCAATTCCTAAAAATTTCATCACTCTAACTGGAAAAACACATTCATTCATGTCATAGCCTTCATAAAAATGAAACCTACCTTGCATTGCAACTACTTTTTTCCCACCTAATTCCCCAAAAATCAATTGTCCACTATGTCCTTCGACTGTAGATACAGGAAAGTTTGGTATTTCTTTGTAGGGAATTGTATGTTCAGCTATTATTTCATTTCCTAAATTACCTAAACCTGTTCCTAAAATAATTCCAACCTCAGGCTGAAAGTTTGTTTGTTTCTTCAGGTAATTTGCTGTCTCCTTTATTTTCTCTAACATATTCTAGTATCTCGTTATCAAATTTTTCCTTATCATCAATTAAATCAATTTCGATTTCAATGCAATAAATAGGTAGTTTTTCAAAACCTTTTATTTCTAGTAATCTGGATGCATCTTTCTCTGTGGTTAAAATGATTTTTTTCGAACTATCAAAAGTACCAAATATTTCAGAGATTGTTACTACATCTTTTTCAGAAAATGGATAATGATCTCGATATGCTTTTTTGCTAAAGACCACTTCTCTTCTGTTTAATTCTTCATAAAGAGGAGTGGGGTTGGCAATACCCGTTAACACAAGGGTCTGGAAGTTTGAAACCTCTTCTTTTAGTTCTTTATTTGTAAAGGGGTTGTAAATCCGACCGTACTTTATAAAACTGAAAAATATCTTCTGATTTTCATTCGGTGCGATGTTTTTAATAATTTCATTCTTCTTTTCCAGTGAAATATTTCGAGGGCATTTTGAAACAATAATAATGTTCGCTCTGTTTTTTCCTGCTCTAAACTCTCTTAATTCTCCCACAGGAAGTATTGAATCTTTGAAGAATGGTTTGTTAAAGTCGGTAATTAATATATTTTTCCCAGCTTTTAGGGATCGATGCTGGAAGGCATCATCAAGTAATATGACTTCTGTAGATGAATTGTCATAGAGTAGGTTCAAAACGCCTTTAACCCTTTTTTTCTCAACTACGACCTTTATGTTTGGGAATTTTCGATGGTATTGCGCGGGTTCATCTCCTATATGAATTGCCGTTGAATTCTCTCCTGCTTCAATATAGTCTGTAGTTTTACGTCCATATCCTCGGCTTAATATGGCAAGGTTATATTCATCTTTTAATAACCTGGTGAGATATTCGGTATGCGGCGTTTTTCCCGTTCCTCCCATAGAAAGGTTTCCAATGCAGATTATTGGGAGATCAAATTCATTTGATTTAAAAATATTTTTTTTGTACAAAAAATTTCTAAATAGTGTTATACCTCCATAGACAATTGCAATTGGGAATAATATATAGCGAAATACTTTCATTAATTTATTTTACTCATTACAAAAATCAATAATTTAGCCGAATGACAATACAAGATGTAACAAATTATTTAGAATCGATAGCTCCACTTCAGTATCAAGAGAGCTACGATAACGCTGGTTTAATTGTCGGGGATGATAAAAATGTTGTTTCAGGAGTTTTAGTTTGCTTGGATAGTACGGAAGAAATTGTTGATGAAGCAATAGAACGAAAGTGTAATTTAATTGTTGCCCATCATCCGATTGTGTTTTCAGGATTAAAAAAAATTACGGGCAAAAATTACGTCGAAAGAACAGTTATTAAAGCCATTCAGCATGGTATCGCTATTTATGCGATTCACACAAATTTGGACAATATGCTGAATGGTGTGAATGAAATTATTGGCAGAAAATTAGGGTTGATAAACACGCAGATTTTAGCACCTGCGACCAACAGTCTCAGAAAACTTATTACTTATGTTCCTTCCAGTTATGTAGAAAAAGTACGTGAATCTTTATTTGCTTCGGGAGCGGGTAAAATTGGGGATTATGATGAATGTAGTTTTACTAGTGGAGGTGAAGGTACTTTTCGGGCAGGGGATAACACCAATGCATTTGTAGGAGAAAAGGGGAAAAGACATCTTGAAGCCGAGCAAAAACTGGAGGTCATTTACGCGAGAGATAAGGAAAGAGCGATTTTATCCGCTTTATCAAATAATCATCCTTACGAAGTCCCAGCTTATGATATCTTAGAATTAAAGAATAGTAATTTAGGTGTTGGCGCAGGATTAATTGGTGAGTTGGAAAATGGGGTCGATGAAATAACTTTTCTGAAGTCTTTGAAACTCTCGATGAAGACGGATTGTATTCGCTATACTGATTTGCGGGGTGGGCTGATTAAGAAGGTTGCTTTATGCGGAGGTTCAGGAAGTTTTTTATTGAAACATGCCATTAAGCAAAAAGCGGATGTTTTTATTACAGGAGACTTCAAATATCATGAATTTTTTGATGCTGAAAACCTTATTGTTATCGCAGATGTTGGGCATTTTGAAAGTGAACAGTATACAATTGAGCTTTTAGTTGATAAACTAAAGGAAAAATTTACTACTTTTGCGGTCTGTTTTACGGAAGTGAATACGAATCCCGTTAATTATTTGTAAATTATTATGGCAAAAAAGAAAGAATCTACAGCTGAGCAAAAGTTAAGAGCACTTTACAATCTTCAAATTATTGATTCTAGAATTGATAAAATTCGTCAAGTACATGGTGAATTGCCTCTAGAGGTTCAAGATCTTGAAGATGAGTTAGAAGGAATGAACTTAAGACTAACTAAAATTGAAGAAGAGATTAGTGATTTGAATTTGCAAATCAACGAAAAGAAAAATGTTATTGAAGAATCAAAAGCTGGCATTGCAAAATATATAGAGCAACAAAAGAAGGTTAGAAATAACAGAGAGTATGATTCATTGACTAAGGAGATAGAATACCAAGGTTTGGAAGTCGAATTAGCTGAAAAAAGAATAAATGAGTACAAAGCAAGAATCGCATCTAAGCAAGAATTACTTGAAACAAGTTTAGCAGAATTAGAAGATAAGAAAGGAGCTTTAGATGCTAAGAAAAATGATCTTGCTGAAATTGAAGCTGAAACTGAAAAAGAAGAAAGTCTTTTGAGAGAAAAATCGAAAGAAGCTTCTGCAGGGGTTGAAGAAAGGCTGTTGAAAGCATACACGCGAATCAGAAATGCAGCTAAAAATGGTTTGGCGGTTGTTCCTGTTGAAAGAGGTGCTTCAGGAGGTTCGTATATTAAAATTCCACCGCAAAGGCAATTGGATATTGCAGCTCGTAAAAAAATAATTATTGATGAGCACAGTGGAAGAATTCTTGTGGATCTAGAATTAGCTCAAGAAGAGACTGATAAAATGGAAAAGATGCTTGCTAAATTATTGAAGTAAGTCAAGTCCAAATGTTATTAAAAAAGGGGTTAATTCAGGTTAATCCCTTTTTTTTGTGGATACCTTTAATAGGTTAGAATTTACGACCAAAGGTAAAGCTCAAATTAGTGTTAGATTTTCTAATTGGAGTATTCTCAACTAGTATAGGATCATACATATAATAGTCTTTTGTCCATGTTGAGCTTTTTACTGCGAAATCGATATAAAAATCTTTTACACGGTAGCCAAAACCTCCAGTATAAGTTAGTTTTGCATTATTATTTTCCAAAGCAGTTGGGTTGTAAGGGTTTTGGTAATAAGCAAAGCCTAATCTAGTGTATAGAGGGCCCGCTATATTAATTTCACTTCCAATTCTTATGTTGTGGGTTGCTCTAAAGTTAATGTCTCCGGTGTTATTTTCGTTCGGAAAACTATAGCTACTTCCTGAAAAAGGATGGCTGGATAAAGCGCTTTTTGAGTAGTCAACTATTTCATAATCAGCACTTATCATAGCTTTTCTAGCGATAATAATCGAAAGGCTTCCGATAAATCTTCCGGGTGTTTTTAACTTATAAAGAAAGCTGCCATCAGGAGAATTGGAGGTATAAGATTCATCATCTTTAAAATTAGATGACATACTTGAGCTCCAGTTATCTTTCATATAGTAGAATTTGGTTGCTGTGTGATAGGCAGCCCCAATTCTCATCCATTTAGTAGGAAGGATAACTATTCCTAACTTAGCGTTTACTCCATTTCCACGGGTTGTTAAGTACTCGTTATAAGTAAAGTTTTCTATTTCAAGCGAATCGCTTAAGGCAGTTTCACTATGGTTTTTTTCTTGTCGAAACCGTATTGAAGGAAAACCAATTGTTCCACCAATATATATATTATTATTGAAGTTACCAGACATTGCGATAGCTGTCTCTCCTATGTGCCCTTTTCGGGCAATCGTATGTTGATGATTGAATTCACCCCGATACATCTGTGTGGTGTAGTAGTTTCCGGAGGAATCTCCCGGATTAATTACGTACGTGTCGTAAGCTTGTCCGGAGGTAAAAGGCAGACTTTCGTAAATATCGTCAGGATGAATACCTCCGGCTTGCGCAGCAAAAACGTACGACATTGAAGTGTCGCTTATACCAGAGATGCTAGTGCGTTCATTAAAATTTGCAAGTCGATTGTAGCTAAGTCCAAACTGAATACTTTTCCATAAAGTAGGGCTTTCTTGTGCTGCTTTAATGACGCCAACAACCCCTAGGTTTCCAATTACAAAACTTTCATGTCCGTTAGTAGCATCATTTCCTGTGAATTGTGTTGTGGAGTTTTGTAAGCCAATTTGGGGTGTAATAGACCATTCGGATGACTTAAAACGGGCCATTCCCGCTGGGTTTACACTTAGCACGGATAGATCAGCTCCAAGTGCGCCAAAAGCCCCTGCAACGCTATTGTATCTGGCTGTTCCTCCAAAATCAAGAAAGCTATAGCGCAAAGCATCTTCCTCCGTTTGCCCCTTAGATTGAAAAGCAAAGGCCATAAGAATCACCATAGCTAATAAAGTTCGTTTCATTAGAGTTTGTGTTTTTAAATAATAATTAATTTGAGTTTATCTTCTTCTTCCTGATTTAGTGGTTGAACCACTCGCTTTGCTTCGGGAAGAGCTTCTGCTGCTTCCTGCTGATCGACTTGGAGATGATGAACTTCGTGAAGATCCTGCGCTGCTTCTACTTCCATTGTTGTTGCTATTTCTTGTTGGCTTATAAGTGGATGAAGATCCTCCGTATCTATTATTACTAGATTTAGCATTTGACGGCCTTGTGTAGCTGTTATTAGGTGCTGAGGCGTTGTATGGTTTGGTGATGTTATTAGTGGATCTTGAGTAGTTGCTATTGTTTGGAAGGTTTGTTCTATCTCTGAAGTTTTTTGTATTCGTTGTTCTTGGTCTCGTTTTCCATGCAGAAGATGTTCCTTTGAAATTGTTGCTAGAAGCCGGTTCTCTAGAAATGTAATTCGAGTTCACTTTTTGAGTTGAAATTTTAGCGTTATTTAATGTGTGATTCTCAAATTTGTTATTATTTGATAATGAAGACAAGCTATTGTTATATGATGGTGATTTCGTGGTCTGAGCCAATGCAATAGAACCATCGATTAGTTTGCTGTTGTCAGCACTCGTGTTTGATGCTGCTGACCCTGTAGAACTTATGTTTTCAGGTCCGTTTATAGCGGGGTTGATTTTTTTAACTACAGCAGTAACGGTATTGTAATCTTCGCTACTTGAATTCCCGTAGTTAGATCCGGTCAATGAATTTGAACTCATGCCTCCTCCATGGTTTCCATAGTATGAATTACCAGCAGTTTGCTCTCCGTAGTAATTGCCATAATTGGAATTATTCCCGTATCCATTATTGATCCATCCATTTCCATAATATCCGTTGAAGTTGTTTCCATAGTATCCATATCCATAACCACCATATCCATAGTTATTGCATCCGTAGTTATTCCAATAGTTATTGTTTGAACAGCAGTTCATGCAATTGTGGTAAAAAGAGTTATTAGTATATCCTGGGTAGTAGTTTCCAAAGTAGATGTTTGTGTTCCATCCGTTCGGGTTTCCATAATAATAAGAATTAGTAAACCAAGGGTCGTAGTAATTATATCCTGAATTACAGTAATTAAATCTTCTTATTCTTGAGGAGTATTGGTAGTCATAATTGGTGTTATAATAGTTGTTTGTTACGTATGTATTGCCTTCGTCGTTACTTTCAATTTCAGAATATTTTGGGTTATAGTATTCATTTTCAATTGAGCGAGCAGATGCATCCTCTTCGTAAGAATAATATTCGTCAAATTCAGAACTTGAACTTGCAGTTGGTATATACGACTCTTCTTCAGAATAGATATCGTCTTTATAGCTTAAGTCTTGTGTAGATGAACAAGAAGACAAAAGTACAATTGCAGTTACAAATATAATTGAGTATATGGGTTTCATGATTTTGAAATTATATGTTAGTAATAATATCGACTTCACAGTAAATTTAAATAAGTTTGGGCACATTATAAAAGCTACCTCTTTTTAATTTTTAACTTTGTAATCGTTAACAATAAATTAACAAAAACTATACCAAAAATGGCAAAAGGATTACCGAAAAGAAGTGAGGATTTTTCAGCGTGGTACAACGAGTTGGTTGGAAGGGCCGATTTGGCAGAGCATTCAGGAGTAAAGGGTTGTATGGTTGTTAAGCCATATGGTTATGCTATTTGGGAAAACATGAAGGCTGTTTTGGATCAAAAGTTCAAAGAAACTGGGCATCAAAATGCATATTTTCCAATTTTTGTACCAAAAAGTTTATTTGAGGCTGAAGAGAAAAATGCCGAAGGTTTTGCCAAAGAATGTGCAATTGTAACACATTATAGATTAAAAAATGATCCCGATAAAAAAGGAAAATTAATGGTTGATCCAGGTGCAAAATTGCAGGAAGAATTAATCGTTAGACCAACAAGTGAGGCAATTATTTGGAGTACTTACAAAAAGTGGATCCAGTCTTACAGAGATTTGCCGTTACTAATTAATCAATGGGCAAATGTTGTGAGATGGGAGATGCGAACTCGTTTGTTTTTGAGGACGACGGAGTTTTTATGGCAAGAGGGACATACGGCCCATGCTACGAAGACAGAAGCCCTGGAGGAAACAGAAAAAATGATGCATGTTTATGCTGATTTTGCAGAGGATTATATGGCTATGCCTGTGATTAAAGGCTTGAAGTCTGAAAGCGAACGATTTGCAGGTGCTGAAGATACTTATTGTATTGAGGCTTTAATGCAAGATGGAAAAGCTTTACAAGCTGGAACATCTCATTTTTTAGGGCAAAATTTTGCTAAAGCATTTGATGTTAAGTTTGCTGACTCAGAAGGCAAACAAGAATATGTTTGGGCTTCTTCTTGGGGCGTTTCTACTCGTTTGATAGGTGGTCTTATAATGACGCACAGTGATGATTTAGGATTGGTGTTGCCTCCTAAATTGGCTCC
>JAQWQH010000157.1 GCA_029244805.1 Flavobacteriales bacterium | reverse complement strand
TTAAGGTTAAATTGTGGTTAAAAACTGACTCTAAATGGCTATATAGCTTGCTGTGGAGTTTGCTGTACGGTAAATAAATATTGAATGCACAAATGAATGCACTGTCATAAAAGCAAAAAACCTCAACTAACTCATTATAAGTACGTTGAGGTTTTTATTAAGAGGTCTCTGCCGGATTCGAACCGGCGTAGATGGTTTTGCAGACCACTGCCTAACCACTCGGCCAAGAGACCTTTGTTATAATTGGTTGACGAAGGTAATAAATAGAATCTATTCCTCAACAACAACTGAAACAAAATTTACATCTCCGTCAATAGGAGGGTTTATTTTTTTTATTTCAACTCGAACTTTTTCAAGTTGGTCCAATTCTTTTTTTAACTGATTCACAATGCGGTAAGCCACAGTTTCTATAAGTTTACAGGGTGTCGCCATTTGGCCTTCTACAACCCTATTTACATCACAATAATCAATTGTCTTCGATAGATCATCTGTTAGAGCAGATGCGGAAAAATCGCACCACAAATCTACATCTATAATATAGTTGCCTCCAATTTTTGTTTCTTCTGGCAAACAACCATGATAACTAAAGGTTCGTATTCCGTATACTTTGATACAATTCATTATGCTTCAGCTTTCAATGCTTCAATTTTCACTAAGCCTTTTTCCATTCTGTCAATAACATATTCTTTGCCCAATACAGAGCAGATATGAAACATAGATGGTCCCATTCCTTTCCCAGTAACGAGTAATCTAAATCCCGGTCCTACTTTTCCAAACCCGTATTCGTTCATTTCTAAATATGACTGAAACTTGGCTTCAATATTTTCCGTGGTAAATTCTTCAATAGATTTAAGTTCTGTCAAAAGCTCCTGCATAATAACTGGAGTGTCTTCCTTCCATTTCTTTTTCAACGTTTTTGCATCATACTCATTTATGTCTTCAAAAAAGTACCTGCCCTCGTTTAAAATGTCTTCAATAAAGGTTGCCCTTTCTTTCATTAGTTCGCAAACATCTTTAACATAGTCCAACTGAAAGTCCAGTTTTTCTTCTTCAAGAATTGGCATTAATAGCTCCGCTAATGCAGTATTGGACTTATTTCTTAAATATTGCTGGTTAAACCACTTTGTTTTATCTGGATCAAATTTAGCTCCACTTTTACCTACTCTCTCTAGCGTAAATGCTTCCGTTAATTCGTCTAGCGAAAATATTTCTTGTGCAGTACCCGGGTTCCATCCCAAAAATGCAAGCATGTTTATGAAGGCATCTGGGAAATACCCATTTTCTTTGTACCCGGATGAAGTTGCTCCATCAGGGGCATTCCATTCCAGAGGAAAAACCGGGAAACCTCCCTTGTCACCATCTCTTTTGCTCAATTTCCCATTTCCATTGGGCTTTAAAATCAAAGACAAATGCGCAAATTTTGGCATGGTATCTTCCCATCCTAAATATCTGTAAAGTAACACGTGTAAAGGAGCAGATGGCAACCATTCTTCTCCACGAATAACGTGCGAAATATTCATTAGATGATCATCAATAATGTTGGCTAAGTGATAAGTCGGCATTCCATCCGCTTTATAAATAACCTTGTCATCCATGTTGTTGGTATTCACAATTACCCAACCTCTTATTTCATCATGAAAACGCACTTCTTCGTTACGGGGCATTTTTAAACGAATAACAAACGGGTCTCCAGCATCTAAACGCTTTGTTACTTCATCTTCCGATAAGGAAACAGAGTTTTTCATGGAAGTACGCGTAATGTTGTTATATTGCCAGTTTGGCATTTTAGCTTTCTCAGCCATTTCACGCATATTTGTCAAATCTTCCGAAGTGTCGAATGCGTAATAAGCAAATCCATCTTCCACCAATTTAAAAGCATATTCTTTATAAATTCCTGCTTCTTTTCTTTCAGATTGCCGGTACGGTCCGCAATCTCCTCCTGCACCAACTCCTTCATCGGGGTTTATACCACACCATTTTAAGGCTTCTAAAATATAATCTTCAGCTCCTTTCACATAGCGCGTTTGATCTGTATCTTCAACCCTTAAAAGAAAATCTCCTCCATGCTTTTTCGCAAAAAGATAATTGTATAAAGCTGTTCTAAC